>JBOGGK010000087.1:0-1592 GCA_050744045.1 Acidimicrobiales bacterium
CGCCTCAAATGGGCAACGTGATAAAACTCGAAAGCGGTCGTGGTCTGACGCAGCCAGGACACGCGTGACACGCGTAGGACACGCGTCAAGGGTCACCGGCGGTCACCAACGGCTAACTACGGCTATGTGTTTTCGCACTTCAAGGGTACTTTCGGTCTTCTGACCAGCGGGGGCGAAACCCAGAGGTCGCTGGTTCAAATCCAGCCCCCGCCACCACAAAAGCCCTGGTCAGAGCGTTGTTCGGCTGGGGCTTCTTTGCTGTCCCGGCCGGACTTCTAACGGATCTTCTAACGAGTTCTAACGTCAGCCTCCCGGCCCGCCCCCGGCCCAGACTGAGCCCCATCGGCAGGTGCCGGTACGATCACAGGCGTGTCCCGGCTAGAGCGGATCACCACGGATCCTGAGATCTGTCACGGCCAGCCGACGGTGCGTGGCCTGCGCTACCCGGTCGAGAACCTGCTTGAGCTGTTGGCCTCTGGCATGACCATCGAGGAGGTCATCGAAGACCACCCTGACCTCGAGCGCGATGACCTGCTCGCTGCGCTCGAGTTCGGGGCGCTGGTGTCAGGTCAGCGCCGGGTGGTACCGCTCGGCGCCTTATGAAGTTCCTGGTCGACGCGCAGCTGCCGGCGAAGCTGGTGAGTCTGCTGGCTACGGCCGGCCATGAAGCTGTTCACACGTCGCAGCTACGAGAGGGCAACCGCACGACCGATACGGCCCTCACCGCTTTGGCCGACGAGGAGGATCGCGTACTGGTCACCAAGGACCGCGATTTTCGCAACAGCCACCTGCTGCGGCGGTCACCTGGACGGCTGCTCGTCGTAGCAACCGGGAACATCGGGAACAAGGACTTGCTGTCCTTGTTCGCCGACAACCTGGACACCATCGTGGCCGCTTTGAGAGAGGCAACGTTCGTCGAGTTGGCCCCGAGCGGCCTGGTCATCCACGACGACCACGGCAACAAGGTTTGAGAGCGTCACGTCCTTCTCTTATCCGAAGACCGCCGCCGAAAAGGTCCTCGCGGCATCTGCTTGCATCCCGGGCAGCAGGTGCTGGTAGACCGAGAGCGTGAAGGCCGGGTTGGCGTGGCCCAATCGCTCGCTCACGACTTTGAGGGGGACCCCTTGTTGCAAGAGGACCGAAGCGTGGGTGTGGCGGAGGTCGTGCAGGCGGATCGCTGGCAGGGTTGACTTGGCGAGGTGACGATCGAAGGCCTGGCTCAGGTAGTCGGGGTTGACCCATGAACCATCCGGGCGGGCGAAGCAACGACTGGGGCAGGCGTCCGCCACCGAGAAGGTGCTTCAGGACATCCTCAGCGCGCTCACCCGAGACCAACAGGAGCGTCATAGGCACCTTGCGGCTGGCTGGCCGCAACGCCAGCGGCTCGCGACCACACTCGCTCAGCTCGACGAGGCTCTCGACCACACTCGTGCGGAGCGGGTCCAGCGCCTTTCCAAAGAGCCGCCAGCTCACCTGGCCGGAGCTCTCGGGCCGGTGCCCTCCACGGGGGCGGGCCGGGCCGTCTGGTGCTACCACGCGCTCGGCATCGAAGCAGTCCTCGACCGCGGCGGCACTGAGCGCCCACCCTGGAC
>JBOGGK010000088.1:0-5839 GCA_050744045.1 Acidimicrobiales bacterium
CCTCCATGCTGCTCCCCCACCTGTCCGGCCGCCCCGGCACCGAGCTCGCCCGGGTGGCCACCCGCCGGTCTCTTTCGGCGGTGAACGCCAAGCGCAAGTTCGGCTTCCTCGACGCCGGCACCGACACCGACGCCGTGCTCGAGGACGCCTCGATAGACGCCGTATTCGTCGTCACCCGCCACAGCTCCCATGCCGCCCTCACCTGCCGGGCGCTCGAAGCGGGCAAGGCGGTGTTCGTGGAAAAGCCCCTCGCCCTCGACCACCAAGAGCTGGACAAGGTCTTGGCGACGGTGGAGGCGACCGGCAACGACCGGGTGATGGTCGGGTTCAACCGCCGCTTTGCCCCCATGTTGCAACAGATGCGCAAGCGCTTCGGGGCCACGCCCGAGGCCCTCGCGGCCCGCTACTTCGTGAACGCCGGGCCGCTGGCGGCGGACAGCTGGTACCGCAACGAGGAGCTCGAGGGCTCCCGCTTCGTAGGCGAGGGCGGCCACTTCATAGACACGCTCAGCTGGTGGGTGGGCGCCGACCCGGTCGAAGTCAGCGCGGTCGCAGCAGGTGGGCGCGACAACCTCCAGGTGGCCCTGCGCTACGGGGACGGCTCGCTCGCCACCATCACCTACTTCACCAACGGGCACCCCCGTTTCCCCAAAGAGACCTTCGAGGTCGTGGGCGGGGGCAGGGTGGCGCGCCTCGATAACTTCAAGGCGGCCAGCGTGTGGTCGGGCCGGCGCCGCTTTACGAGGCGGACGTTCGGCGCCGCCGACAAGGGCCAGCGCGCCGAGGTCGACGCCTTCCTCGCCGCCGTGCGCAGCGGTGGGCCGATGCCGGTCGCGCTCTCCTCGCTGGCGGCGACGACGCGCGCCACTCTGGGGGCAGCGGCGAGCCTCGTCAACGGTACGGCCGAACGGCTGTAAGTGGGCGACAGGAGCACAGCGGCACGGGCGGGGGCGCTGGGAGGCACTTCGGGCGGGGGCGCCAAGCTCGGGGGCGCCAAGCTCGCCTGGTACCTGAAGCGCCTCCAGAAGATGTCCGGGCCTGAGCTCGCCTGGCGACTTTCGGACCAGGGGAGAAAGTTCCTATGGTCTTTCGAGCAAGTCCCCCCGGTGGGGCCCGGCCGCCGAGCCGCCGGCGTCATGTCGCTCCACCGCCCAGGCCGGGGCGGCGCCCACCCGCTCGGGGAGCGCCGCTTCAGGGCGGTGCTGCCGGCGGGCACCCTCCAGGCGGTCCCGGCCGAGGCCCGCCGGGCGACGGTCGAGGCGGCCGACGCCATAATGGCCGGGCGCTGGGAGGTGCTCGGGGTGCTGCGCACGGACATGGAGGCCCCCGACTGGTTCAGGGACCCGGTGACGGGCAGGAGGGCGCCCCAGGGGGAGTACTGCTTCCGGGTCGACCACCGCCGGGAGGAGGTGACCGGCAACGTCAAGCAGGTGTGGGAACTTTCCCGCCTGCACCACCTAACCGTGCTGGCGGCCGCCTTCGCCTTCACCGGTGACGAGCGCTATGCACTACGGGCCGCCTCACACTTGCGCTCGTGGTGGCGGGAGAACCCGTTCCTTTCGGGGGTCCACTGGACCAGCGGGATCGAGGTCGGGGTGCGGCTCGTCTCGTGGGTTTGGGCACGCCGGCTCCTCCACGGTTGGCCAGGCGCCCCGGCGCTGTTCGAAGGCAACGACGACGCCGTGGCCCAGGTCGGCTGGCACCAGCGTTACCTGGCGTCGTTCGCCAGCCGGGGCTCGTCGGCCAACAACCACTCCATCGCCGAGGCGGCCGGCCAGCTCGTCGCCGCCCTCGCCTTCGACTGGTTCGCCGAGAGCGGGCGCTGGGCGGCCGACGCGGCCGAGGCCTTGGAGGCGGCGCTCGCCAGCAACACTTTCCCGAGCGGTGTCAACCGGGAAATGGCTTTCGAGTACCACGGCTTTGTCGCCGAGCTTGCCTTGGTGGCGGCCGCCGAGGCCGACCTGGCCGGCCAGCCCCTCTCCCCCGGCACCTGGGAGCTGGCCGGCCGCATGCTCGACGTCGTGGCGGCCACCCTCGACGCCCGCTCCCGGCCGCCCCGCTACGGCGACGGCGACGGCGGGCGGGCGCTCGTGCTCGACCCGGCCTCTGACCGCTGGCAGGACCTGCTCTACCTCGGGGCGACGCTCCTGGGCGCCCCGGGCTGGTGGCCCGAGCCGAGGGCGGGCGCCGCCAGCACCTGCCTCGGCGCCATGTCGTCCAAGCACCCCCTGCCCGAACGCCCTACCCGGCGACCGGCCTACTTCGCCGACGCCGGGGTAACCCTCCTGCGCACCCCGCGCTTGGAAAAGCCCGAGATCTGGTGCCGCTGCGACTCGGGGCCCCAGGGTTTCCTCTCCATCGCCGCCCACGGCCACGCCGACGCCCTCTCGGTCGAGGTGCGCTACGGAGGGACCGAGGTGCTCGCCGACCCGGGCACCTACTGTTACCACGGCGAGCCCGGCTGGCGGGGCTATTTCCGCTCGACCCTGGCCCACAACACGCTCGAGCTCGGCGGGCGGGACCAGTCCGACGCCGGCGGCCCGTTCCTGTGGGCAACCCAGGCGCGCTCGCGCACTATCGAGCTGCGCACTGGTGACGACGGCGAGGCTTACCTCTGGTCGGGCGAGCACGACGGCTACGAGCGGCTCTCGCCCCCGGCCCGGCACCGCCGGACCGTCAGGCTCCGGGGGGAAGACCGGCTGGTCGAGATAACCGACCGGGTGACCACGACCGGCCACCATCCCTGGCGGCTCGCGTTCCACCTCGGGCCCGAGGTCCGGGCGGTGATGGCTGGGCAGGCAATCGAGCTCCACTGGGCCCAAGGTGAAGACGCCACCGGGGAGACGGCGGGGGCGACCCTGCGGCTCCCGGTGAGCGGGCGCTGGCGGCTGGCCCGGGGCGAAGTACGGCCCCTGGTGGGCTGGTACTCGGCCGGTTTCGGGCAAAAGCAGCCTTCGGTGACCGTGATCGGCGAGGGCACCTGCGAGGGCCCGCTGGAGCTGGCCACTTCCTTGCAGTTCAGGCCATGACCGGGGGCCAAGCGCGGGGCCGAGCGTTGGCGAGGCCGACAGCCCGCCAGGGGGGCGAGTAGGCATGTGCGGGATCGCCGGCTGCGTGCTTCCCCCGGGCCAGAGCCCGCCCGGCGAGCGGCTGGAGGCGATGCGCGCCGCCCTTCGCCACCGCGGGCCGGACGCCTCGGGGATAGAAGTGGTCGGCAACGTCGGCCTCGTGCATACCCGCCTGTCGATCGTCGACCTGAGCGAGCGGGCACGCCAGCCGATGCGCCACCCCGGGGGGCAGTGGTGGCTTACCTACAACGGCGAGATCTTCAACCACATGGCGGTCCGGGCCGAGCTGGCGGGCGAGCGCTCCGCGTCCCTCGCGACCTTCGTGTCCACGAGCGACACCGAGACCTTGCTGGCCGCCCTGGCCCGGTGGGGGCCGGGAGCGCTCCCCCGCCTGAACGGGCAGTTCGCCTTCGCCGCCTTGGACCTCTCTCGCCGGCGCCTCGTGCTCGCTCGCGACCGCTTCGGCATAAAGCCGCTCTACCTGGCTCGCGCCGACGGCGGCATCTGGTTCGCGAGCGAGCCGGCGGCGCTCCTGGCGGCAGGCCTGAAGCCGGTGCCGAGAGGCTTCGGCTGGCCCGCCGCCCTCAGCTGGTCCTCCTACCGCCGGCCCGAGACGCTCCTCGACCAAATAGAGCGGTTACCGCCCGGCAGCTACCTGGAAATAGCCCTCGACAGCCTGGCCGTCAGCACCCACCGCTGGTACTCGCCGGCCAGCCACGTCGACCCGGCCCGCCAGGAGGAACTTCAGGCGAAGGGCCGCCCGGCTCTCGTCTCGGAGCTGGCGGGGACGTTGCGGGCGGCAGTCCAAGACGCCCTCCTGGGCGACGTGCCCATGGGCGCGCTCTGCTCGGGGGGGGTCGACTCGAGCCTGGTGACCGCGCTGGCGGGCGAGCACAAGCGGGACTTCGTCGCCTTCGGGGCCAGGTTCAGGGGGGACACCGCCTTGGACGAAGGCCCGGCGGCGCAGCGAGCGGCGGAGGCCGCCGGCGTCGAGCTCGACCTGCTGGAAGTCACCAAAGCCGGCTGGCGGAGCGGCTTTGTCGAGGCGACGCTCCATTTCGGCGCACCGCTGGCCACGGCCAGCTCGGTCACCATTGCCCAGATGGCCGAGCGGGCGCGCCGGCGGGGCATCAAGGTACTCCTGACCGGCGAGGGCGCCGACGAGCTGTTCGCCGGGTACAGCCCGACCCACCAAGGCCTGCTGGCGGGTTTCCTCACCCCGGCCCAGCGGGCGGGGCGCGACCTCGAGGCAGCGCTCTTCGGGCACCCGCTGTGGACCGCCCGCTCGGCTTTGGGCTGGGCGAGGCGGCTCACCGGGGCCACCAGCACAGCCCCCAGCCCGCTCCTCGCCCGCCTGGCCGGCTCCTACCGGGACGAGGTGGCCGCCGCCGAGCTCCAGGCCGCCTACGCCCACCACACCGGCCCGAGGGGCGCCTTCGAGACAATGCTGTTGCGCCAGCTCGACTTTTCCCTCTGCCACCTGCTGAGCCGCATGGACCGCAACATGATGCAGGTCTCGGTCGAAGCGCGGGTGCCGTTCCTCGACCCCCGCGTCGTGGGCCTGGCGCTCACCCTGCCCTTGGAGGCCCGGGTCGCCCCTTGGACCAAGGGCATCCTCCGCGACGTCGCCCGGCAGGTGCTCCCCTGGCGCAGCGCCCACCGGAGGAAGATCTATGGGATGATCTTCGACGCCGGGGCCTGGGTGGAAGACGCCGCCGACCCCCGCTTCCTTTCCGACGGCATTTTCCGTGACCTCTACTCGGTACCGGCCAAGGAGTTCGGCCAACTGCTGGCAGAGGCGCGCGGCTCGCTGCGGGTGAGGCTCTGGTCGGCCGAGGTGTGGTGCCGCTCGGTCTTCGGAGGCGACAGCCCGGCGACGATCGAAAAGGAACTGTGGCCTCAGGGGCCGTAGGCTCGCCGGCGAGCTCGGACAGGCCGGTCCTGGGGTGCGAGTACGATGAGCGCGGTGCCTTTGACCTCCGACGAACGCGAGCGCTTCCTGGCTTCGCTTCGCACCGACGACGCGTTCCGGGACCAAGTTCGGCGCGAGCTGCTGACCGACGAGCTCCTCGGTCTCCCTGGCCGCTTCGCCGCCTTCGTGGACGAGGTGCGGGCGTTCGTGGAAGCTACCGACCGCCGGCTGGGCAATCTCGGGAGGGACGTCGGCCAGCTGAAAAACGATGTCGGCCAGCTGAAAAACGATGTCGGCGGGCTAAAGGGGATGTCGCTGGAGCACAAGCTCCGGGCCAACCCCGGCTACTACCTCCACGCCTACGCCAGGAGGGTGCACGTGGTCGGGCCCGACGAGCTGCTGGACGAGCTCGCGGTCCACGGCTTGGGGGACGACGGGTACTCAGTGCTCGCGAGGACGGACATGTTCGCGCGAGGCATTTCGAGGGAGAGCGACGAGAGGGTCCTCTTGGTCGTCGAGGCGACATGGAGGCCACACACCGGCGACGTGGACCGCCAAGTGGCCCGGCGCCAGGTCCTGGCGGACCACGGCGTGGAGTCCTTGGCTGTCATAGTCGCGACGGAGCCGCCCACGGAAGCCGTCGAGTGGTACGCAGCGGCTAAGGGGGTCCTGCTCCAGCTCGAGAAGGCCGCTGGCGCGGCATGAGCAGAGGGCCCGCCGGCGCGCCTCCCTGGGCCGACTTGCGGAGATGGGCCAATGCCAGGGCATAAGTCGCATGATCTTCCCTGGACCGCGGTCAGGCCGAGCCGGAGGTCTGCATATCGGTCAATGAGCCCCATAGCGCTAACGATGTCGTCGG
>JBOGGK010000089.1:0-8766 GCA_050744045.1 Acidimicrobiales bacterium
GCTCGGGGTCGAGCTCGGGGGCATCGACCTGTCGCCGGCGCCGGACGGCGACGACAGCATCGCCGCCGCGCTCGAGTTGGCCGGGCACGGGGCACTGGGCGGCCCCGGGACTTTGGCCCTGGCCGCCGCACTGACTGCCGGCATCCAGGGCACGTCTTTGCCCACGTGCGGCTACTGCGGCCTCATGCTGCCGGTGATGGAGGACGTGGTGCTGGCCCGCCGGTGGGAAGAGGGCCGCCTCGGCCTCGACCAGCTGCTGGCATATTCGGCCGTGTGCGGCACCGGCCTCGACACCGTGCCCCTGCCGGGCGCCACGAGCGAGCGGGACCTGGCCAAGGTGGTATGCGACGTGGCCAGCCTGGCAGTGCGCCAGCGCAAGCCATTGTCGGCGCGCCTGTTGCCCATCCCCGGGAAAGCCGCCGGGGAACGGACCGAGCTGTCCTCGCCCTACTTGGTCAACACGGTGGTGAAAGCTCTTCGCCCCCGGCCCTGACGGACGGCCGGATAGCTAGGCTTCGCGAGCATATGAAGGCGTCGGCCGCCCTCGTGGTTGGTGCCGGTGCACAAGAGGCGGCCGCCCGGGCCGCCCGGGAAGCCCTGGACGGCCTGGGAGGTGCTGCCCCGGCACTGGCCACGGTGTTCGCCAGCCCTCACCACCGGGGGGCGGCCAGGGAACTGCTCGGCGCGGTGAGGGCGGAGATCGGCCCGGTCCCCCTCTTGGGCTGCGTCGCCGAGTCCGTCATCGGATGGGACCGCGAGGTGGAGGACGGGCCGGCGGTGTCGATGTGGCTGGCCTCGGGCCTCGGCCCGGTCGAGACCTTCGCCATGGACTACCTCGCCACTGCGAGCGGGGGGCTGTTCGCCGGCCACCGCTTTGAGGGCGGTGGCACCTACTTGCTGGTTGGAGACCCCTTCAGCTTCCCCGCCGGCCAGCTGCTGGCCCACTTGAACGAGAACGTCCCCGGCGCCCTGGTGGCTGGGGGCATGGCGCGAGGAGGCGCTGGCGGCGGCCCGCTTTTCCTGGACGACCAGGTGCTGGCTCACGGGGCGGTGGGAGCGAAGTTGGAGGGGGCCGAGGTCGACATCCTCGTCTCACAAGGGTGCCGGCCGATCGGGAGCCCTTACACTGTGACGCGCGCCGAAGGCAACGTGATGCGCGAGATCGGGGGCCGGCCTCCCTTCCAGCGCCTCCAAGACCTCGTTACCACGCTGTCCGGGCCCGACCGGGCGCTGCTGGCCAACGGCGGCCTCCAAGTGGGCCTCGTCATCGACGAGTACCGCCCCGAACAGCGCCGCGGCGACTTCCTCGTGCGCAGCGTCGTGGGCGCCGACCCCGGCTCGGGGGCAATAGTCGTAGGCGGGGAGCTGGAGGTGGGCCAGACGGTGCAGTTCCAGGTGCGCGACGCCGCTTCGGCGGACCAAGATCTGGCCGAGACCCTGGAAGGCGAGGTGGCCGAACTGGCCGGTGCCGCCCCGGCGGGGGCCCTCCTGTTCACCTGCAACGGCCGCGGGTCCCACCTTTTCCCCGGGCCCGACCATGATGCCGCGATGCTGGCCAAATTGCTCGGCGATATACCTGTGGCCGGCTTTTTCTGCGCCGGGGAAATCGGGCCCGTGGGTGGCAAAAACTTCCTCCATGGGTTTACCGCCTCGGTGGCGGTTTTCCGTTGACGAGGATCCACAAAAAGGGCAGCGATGCCCGAGGACCGCCAATTCGGCGTAGTAGTATCGGGGCCAGCTCCGGCCGCTAGAGGGCTACGGTCTCTAACGCTTCGGGCACCGGCCGGGCGGCCCGGTCCCGGTCCCTCTTGTCCAGCATGTAGACGTTGTAGCGCCTCTGGATGACGGGCCGGGCCACGTTACGCACCGGGACGCCTGCCGGCGTGGCCCCTTTTTCGGTGCCGCGGTGGGCGTGGCCGTGGAGGGCGAGGTCGGCGCCGGCGCAGTCGATTGCTTCGCCGAGCAAGTAGCTGCCAAGGAACGGGTAAATTTCCCGTCTTTCGCCTTCGAGGGTGCCTTCGATCGGCGCATAGTGGAGCAACGCCACCCGGATGTCGGTGTCGAGGGAGCTGAGCTCGGCCTGGAGGCGCTCGGCCAGCATCCGGCTGTGGGCCATGAAATCTTTCATCTCGGGTTCGCCGAACTCCGAGCCGCAGGCACCGGGGAACCCGCCGCCGAAGCCTTTCGTGCCCGCGATCCCGACCGTCGCCCCTTGCAGGTCCAGGACCGTGCTGTCACCTTCCAGGACGGTGGCTCCCGCGCCCGCCAGGGTGCCTCTCAGCTCGGCCACCTTGTCGCTGTGGTGGTCGTGGTTCCCGAGCACGGCGACCACGGGGATGCGCACCGCGGACAGCTCCTCGGCCAGCAGCGCCGCCTCTGCCGGGTCGCCCACCCGGGTCAGGTCGCCGGCCAGGAGCAGGACATCGGCGTCCTCGCCCGCCCCGGCGAGGTCGACGCAGTCCACGCAGTCCTGGCCGACGTGGAGGTCGCCGACGGCGGCCACCCGGATCACGGGAGCACCTCGGATGCCGGGGCGCCGCCGTGGTCCACCACCCGCACCTCGCTGTGTACCTGGAAACCGGGCACCAGCTCCTCGACCACCTCGACCACCGCTTGGCGGCGCTGGTCGGTCGTGACCTGGCCCCTCACGAAGACCTCGCCGCCGTCGACCACTACCTCCAGGCCGAGCTCGCCAGTCCGGGGGTCCTGAGCCAACGCGTCGCGCAGGTGGGCCGAGATGTAGGCCGGGCCCTCCTCGGCCAGGCTCGGGACCGGGGCGCCCGGGGCCTGCCCCGGCCTGTTCATGCTCTCTGCCCCGGCCCGCTCATGGTCTCTGCGCCGGAGCGATCATTGGCCATCTCCCGGCTCTTTCCCCCCGGTGCCCTCGGTCCCGCCGGGCCGGACGGCGCAAGGGTTGAGGGCCCGGAACAGTTGCGCCGTCACGTCCGCCGGTACCCATATGTCCTTGGACTCGGCGTAGAGCAACAGGCTGGTCGTCCGGCGCAGGCCGTGGCGCCGGGCGCGCCGCGCCAGGTAGGCCCAGTCGATCTCGGCGCTGGCGAGGAGCCCGAGGGCGTCGTACCAGTGCTGGGGTACGTGCTCGTCGGCGGTGATCGCTTTCACCACGATCAGGTCCTCGGGTGCCATGACGTGGGCGCGGCAGCCGCCGAAGTCGTGCCACGACCCCCGCTCGAGCATCTCGGCGTCGAGGTATATGTCACCCGAGCTGCGGAAGATGACGTCTACGAGCACGTCGTACTTCCAGCCCTTGAACAGCCACCGGGGGTCGCGCTCCTCGGTGCTGAAGCCCGCCGTCTCCAGCGCGTCCAGGGCCGGCCGGCCCTGCCCGGGCTCGACGAAGAGGTCGATGTCTTCGGTCATGCGGGGCCGCCCCGACACTGCGGAGCCGACACCCCCCATGAGCAGGTAGGGGATCCGCGCCCCGTCCATGGCGCTGACCGCCTCCCGGAGGGCGCCCAAGCGGGCCCCGTCCCGGTCGGCCGGGCCCCGAGGGGGCAGGGCGGCGATGCTCATGACGCGCGAATACCCAGGCCGCTCCGCCGGTAACCCTTCCAGCCGCGGCCGGCGGCCTCCCACGTCTCTCCGGCCACCTATTCGCTCCGCGGCATCCGTGACGCCCTCTCAACCACGCCGGGGTCGACCACGAGGGCGGTCTCATAGGCGTCCTCGCCATTTTCGGGGCCGTCCTGGTACCCCTTCCCTGGCGGCGTTCGGGGTGGCCGAGCGCGGGGCGAAAAAGACGGGCCGCCTGAAGCGGCAAGGCTGACCGCTCTGCTCCCGATTAATTTAGGGGACCGGTTCCGGCCTCGGTCGGGGCTCGGGTTGTGGCGTCCCCGGCGGCGCAGGCGGCATCGGGTTCGGCCAGGGTTCGGTCGGGGGGTCTACCGGGTTGGGCACGGGGATGGGGGGGACTGTAGGGGTCACGGTGGGGGTCATGTGCTCGCCTCCTTGGGGCCGGCGTCAACCCTGTCATGTACCCGCCGCCGCCGTCCCTGACGCCACCCGGCGCTGGTCGCCCCGGCTACCGCCAGCCCGGCTACCGCAAAGCCCCGGCGCCGCGGCCCCCGAGCGGTCGTAGTGGACGAAGGGGCCAAACTGGCGGGATGATGTGGGCATGACCGGGGGACGACCGAGGAGCCGGCTACCTGGTAGCGCCCGCTCTCTGCCGGCCGACCAGCGGGTGGGTGACCCGGACCCGGCGGCACCGGTCTCGCTGACCGTGTACCTCCGGGGCGGCGAGGCTGAGCCCGGCCGGCTTTCGAGGCAAGAGTACGCCGCCGCCCACGGCGCCGCCGCTGCCGACGTGGCCGCGGTCGAGCGTTTCGCGGCCGGGCAGGGCTTGTCCGTCGACGAGGTCGACCGGGCCCGGCGGAGCGTACGGCTGTCGGGGCGACTAGGCGAGATGGCCAGTGCTTTCGGGGCCTCGCTCGGCATGTACCGAGCGAGCAACGGCGCCCACTACCGCGCCGCAGAAGGCGAGCTCAGCTTGCCCCCCGAGCTTGCTGGCGTTGTCACCGGCATCTTCGGCCTCGATGAACGGCCTCAGGCCCAACCACATTTCCGGCCCCGGGCGGAGGCCTCGGTCCAGTACCGCCCACCCCAGGTGGCGGCAGCCTACAACTTCCCGGCCGGGGCCGACGGAGGTGGCGAGACAGTTGCGCTCATCGAGCTCGGGGGCGGCTTTCGGACGGCCGACCTTTCCGCCTATTTCGCCGGCCTCGGCGTCCCTCTCCCGAGCGTCGAGGCGGTCAGCGTCCTCGGGGCGCACAACCACCCGGGGCAGCCCGGGGGGCCCGATGTGGAGGTTATGCTCGACATCGAGGTGCTCGGGAGCGTCGCACCGGGGGCCAAGGTCGCGGTCTACTTCACGCCCAACACCGAACAGGGTTTTGTCGACGCGGTTACCACGGCTGTCCACGATGCGACGAGGGGACCATCCGTGGTCTCGATAAGTTGGGGCGGCCCCGAGAGCACCTGGACGGCGTCGGCGATGCAGCAGATGGAGCAGGCATTCGCCGCCGCGTCGGCGATGGGCGTCACCGTCACCGTCGCGTCAGGTGACAACGGCTCGGGCGACGGGGTAGGTGACGGCCTCGCCCATGTCGACTTCCCCGCTTCCGCCCCCCACGCGCTCGCCTGCGGGGGGACGCGCCTTTTGATCGCTGACGACCGCATCCGGGCGGAAACGGTCTGGGACGACCAGCCCGCCGGCGGCGCCGGCGGTGGCGGCATCAGCGCCGTTTTCCCCCTTCCCTCCTACCAGGCGGGAGCCAGAGTCCCGCCGTCCGCCAATCCCGGTGGCCACGTCGGCCGGGGAGTGCCTGATGTATGTGGCGACGCCGACCCCGACACCGGCTACATGGTGAGGGCCGACGGGCAGACCATCACGGTGGGGGGCACAAGTGCCGTGGCGCCGCTGTGGGCAGGCCTCGCCGCCTTGCTCAACCAGTCCTTGGGCCGCCCGGTCGGCTTCTTGCAGCCCGCCATTTACTCCGCCACCGGCACCGCCTCGCTGCACGACGTAATTTCAGGCACCAACGGGGCTTATTCGGCCGGGCCCGGGTGGGACGCCTGCACCGGCCTCGGCTCGCCCGACGGCTCGAAGCTACTCGCGGCTCTGCGGGCGCGTTGAACAGTACCGGGCCGGAGGCGGCGAGCCGGGTGCCTGCCGGGGCAGTCCCGCCAGCTCCGGCTCTAGGCAGCGAGGCCGGAGCGGGCGTTGGCCTTCAAGAAGTCCGCGCAGCGGGCGGCAACGGCCATGATGGTGAGCGCAGGGTTGGCCGAGCCCTGCGTAGGCAGCACACTGCCGTCGGTGATGAACAGGTTGGGCACGGCGAAGCTGCGCAGGTTCTCGTCGACCACCCCCTCCTCGGGCGAGGCCGCCATCCGGCAACCGCCCACGAGGTGGGCGTAACGCTTGATGGTGATGACTTCTTCGGCCCCTGTGGCCCGCAGGATGTCTTCCATGACGGACTGGGCCGCTTTTTCCAGCAGTTTGTCGTTCTCGCATTCTGAGTGCGAGAAGTTGGCCACCGGTAGGCCGTGGGCGTCCTTCTCGTCGGCCAGCGTGACCTGGTTGCGGAACTGGGGGAGGAACTCGCACAGCGCGCCCAGGACAGCCCAGTGCACGTAGTCCCGCATGTACTCGCGCAGCACCTCGCCCCAATGGCCCTGAGCGGTGACGTGCTCGGAATAGGTGACGGGCAAGGGCGACACGTTCTGGATGGCGAAGCCGCGGCGGTAGTCCCGGGCCGGGTCGGTCTCGTAGAACTCCTCGCAGCTGACCTCGGGCGGTGGCGCCTTGTACATCCTCACTTCTGCCCGGAAACGCCCGGCGGTCTGGGGCGCGCCCTGGACCATGACATAGTGGCCGACCTGCCCGTAGCGGTTGCAGAGACCGTCGGGGAACTCCTTAGACGCCGAAAGCAGCAGCAGTCGCGGCGTCTCTATCGAGTAGCCCGCCACCGCCACTAGGCGCGCCCGCTGGAAATAGGAGGCCCCGTCGTGGAAATAGCGCACCCCTTTGGCCCGGCCGTGCGATACCACGACCTCGTAGACCATCGAGCCCGGGCGGATCTCGGCCCCATGGGCCACGGCGTCGGGTACGTGGGTGATGAGCGGTGAGGCTTTGGCGTTGACCTTGCAGCCCTGGAGGCAGAAACCCCGGTAGATGCAGTGGTTGCGGTGGCCGAAACGCCCGTTGGGTATAGCCACCGGGCCGACCCTGGTCCGCAGGCCCAGTTCCGTTGCCCCCCGGCGGAAAATCTCGCCGTTCGGCCCCACCGGGTGGGCGTGGTGGGGGTACCGGTGAGGGTCCCCCCAGGGCCAGGGCTCCCCTGCTACCGGCAGCTCCTCTTCGATGTCCTCGTAGTAGGGCTTCAAGTCCTCGTAGCTGATCGGCCAATCGGCGCCCACCCCGTCCGTCGAGTACGTCGCGAAGTCCGAGGGGTGGAACCGGGGCACGTAGCCGGCGAAGTGGACCATCGAGCCCCCGACGCCCCGGCCCGAGTTGTTGGGCCCGAGGGCCACAGGGTCCTCGCCCGAGATGACCCGCGGCTCTGTCCAGTACAGTTGGTGGGCGCCCGCTTCGTCGCTCACCCAGTCGTGGTCGGGGTCCCACCACGGGCCGGCGTCGAAAGCGACGACGCGGAAGCCGGCGCGGGCTAGGCGCTGGGTCAGGGTGGCGCCCCCCGCCCCGCAGCCGACCACGGCCACGTCCACCTCGTCGTCGTTGTCGTAGCGGCGCATCCGTTCGCGCAGCGCCCAATTGGTCCGCGCCTGGCCCGTGGGTACGAGCCAGGCCGACTCGTTGCGCTGGCGGAGCGCCTTCTCCCGGTAACGGCTCATCCCTGCCCGGTCCTCGCCTGGCCCTTACGCACGGCTCATCCTTCCTTGGGGGTCGTCTGGCGGATGTGGACTGCGTGCGCCCGCTTGGCTTGCTCCACCCGGTCGGCCCACGGCACAGGGTCGGTGGCATCGCGCTCGGCGACCTCCCACGGCTCGTGCCAGCCCGGGCGCAGGACCTTGTAGCCACGAGGGTAAGCGGGGCCGCCGAAACCGACCTCGTTCCAGGCCCAGGGATGCGAGTAGTAAGCGGCGCAGGCATAACGGGCCCAGAGCGACCATACGTGGGCCGCCGGCATGCCGTGCCAGCTCTTGGCGTCCTGTACGCCCTGGACGATGCTGCGCTGTTCGTCGACGGAGCACTCGTGGAAGCGCGGCCCGAACGCCTCGTTGGCGTCAGCGTCGAGGTAGATCAAGGTCTCCCGCCAAGCGACCAGATCCTCGGGCATGTCCTCGTAGCGCCACCCGTCGGTCTCGCCCTTGTCGAGGCGGGCGTCGACCATCATGAGGACGGGCACCTTGGGCTCTTCGTGTTGGGCCAGGATCGCGTCGAGCAGCGCGCCGGCGGTCTGCGCCTCGCTCTCGGTGAAAAAGTGGAGCTCGCCGGCCACCTGCAGCCGGCTGGCCACGACTTCGGCTGTCGTGGGGTCCCAATGCTTGCGCTGGGCCATTACGTCGTAGCCGTCGAAACGGCCCCTGTTGCCCGGGGTCACCCCGGCGCTCCCGGGCCGGCTCATCGGGCCGGCGTGGCGGCCCCCGCCCGGGCGGCCGGGGGTGCGTCCTCTCGGCGCAGCAGGGCAGCCAGGATGCCCATCCCCCCGACCATGCTGGCCAGCAGGGGAGCGAACACAGGAGGTCCCATTTCGATGTTGTAACGCAAGTTCCTGCGGATGCCACCGGGCTTTTGGGCGATGCCCCGCCAGTGGAAGAAGGTCCCTTGCACCCCGTTGGCCACTATTACGGCGGAGAAAAATGGCAGTAGCGTCTTGGCCACCCGCTTGGAGAAGACCGATGCGACGCCCAAGGGTACCGCGGTCGGCACGATGGCCACCGGGAGCCACATCATCTTGTTGCCGAAGCTGGCCCCGTCGTGCTCGCTCCAGATCTCGAGGGCGGTTATCGCCGCCCCAGCGGCGGTAAGGGCGGACATGGCCCGCTCGAACCGGCCCGTCCGGATCTCCCTTGCCAGGTGCCCGATCTCCAGCGCGGCCGAGCTAGCCGCGCCGGCCGCGCCCAGGTCGGCTGCCCCCTCATCGCTGACGGCCATCGCTGCTCCTTGGTTACTTGTGTCCCGCTTGGCTACTTGCGTCCCACGAAAAGCTCCTGGGCCTTGGTTTTTATCCCGGTCCTTATCACCGCCCAGGCGTTTTCGTCCCCGCTCACCAGGGCACGGGTCATCTC
>JBOGGK010000090.1:0-1786 GCA_050744045.1 Acidimicrobiales bacterium
CCCCTACCCGGCCGACAAGCTCGACCACGTGGCCGTGCCCGATTTCGCGTCGGGCGCCATGGAGAACCTCGGGCTCGTCACCTACCGCGAGAACGCCCTCCTCGCCGACGATGCCGCCTCTCAGCTCGAACGCCAGCGGGTGGCCTCGGTCATCGCCCACGAGACCGCTCACATGTGGTTCGGCGACCTGGTGACGATGCGCTGGTGGGAGGGGATTTGGTTGAACGAGGCCTTCGCCTCGTTCATGGAGCTCCTGGTCACCGACGACTTCGAACCCAGCTGGCAGGTGTGGACCAACTTCGGCCTCGACCGCGCCGCTGCCCTGGCCACCGACAGCCTGCGCTCCACCCGCCCGATCGAGTACCCGGTCGGCCGCCCCGAAGAAGCCGACGACATGTTCGACGTGATCACCTACGACAAAGGGGCAGCGGTGTTGCGCATGATCGAGCGCCACCTGGGCGACGAGGTTTTCCGCCGTGGCCTGGCGAGCTACCTCGAGCGGCACCGGTTCTCCAACACGAGCACCACCGACCTGTGGGACGCCCTGGAGGAGGTGTCGGGCCAGCCGGTGCGGGCCACCATGGGCACCTGGGTGGACCAGCCCGGCCACCCCCTCGTCTCGGTCGAGCTGACCGGGCCCCGCCAGCTGAAGGTGTCCCAGCAGCGGTTCCTCCTCGACGGCGGCGTCGTCGAGGGCCAACGCTGGTCGGTCCCTGTGACCCTGCGCTGGGGCGGCCCCGACGGCACGGTGGAGCGGGAGAAGTTACTGCTGGACGAGGCGTCGGCCACGCTCGAGCTGAAGGCCGAGCCTAGCTGGGCCCTGGTCAACGAGGGGGCCTGGGGCGTCTACCGGGCCCACTACAGCGACGACCTCCGCCGGCGCCTCTTCGCTTCCCTGGGCCAGCTCGACGAGGGGGAACGTCTCGGCCTGGTGACGGACACGTGGGCAGCCACGGTCGCCGGCCTGGTCCCCCTGTCCGCCTCGTTCGAGCTGTGGGGGCGCCTGGTGGACGAAAGCGACCCCGACGTTTGGGAGGCAGTCGCCCGCGGCCTCGCCCTGCTCGACCTGACCTGCGAAGAAGAGGTCCGGCCCCTGGTCAGGCAACTCGCTGGGCACCTGGCCGGCGGGCAGTTCGCCCGGGTGGGCTGGGGCGGCGGCGCGGGGAGCGGCCCGGGCGGCGGCCCCGCCCCCGACGGGCGGCGCCAGGCCAGATTGCGTGCCCGCCTGGTGACGGTCCTCGGCACGGTCGGGGCCGACACCGCCGTACGGCAAGGGGCGCGCAGGCTCCTCGAGGCGGCCGGCACCCGGGAGGCGCCGTTGCCGCCCGACCTCGCCACCGCGATCGCCCAGGTCGTAGCCGCGGCCGGCGGGGAGCGGGAGTGGCAGCTCCTCTACTCGCGCTACAAGCAGGCCGCCACCCCCCAGGACGAGGTCCGTTACCTCTATTCTCTGGGCGGCTTCGCTGATCCCGACCTCCTCGGGCGCTCGCTCGAGCTCAGCTTCTCCGACGAGGTGCGCTCCCAGGACGCCCCTTACCTGTTGAGAGGGATCCTGGCCCAGCGCGAGGGCGCCGCCCCGGCGTGGGAGGCGGTCGAGGCGCACTGGGACGAGATCCACGAACGCTGGCCGGGGAACACCGTGCCCCGCATGCTCGGGGCCCTGCCCGGCCTGGCCGCCGCCGGGGAGGCCATGGCGGCGCGGGCCAACGCCTGGCTGGACGGGCACCCCGTCGCCAGAGGCGAGCGCAAGGTGCGCCAGGCGAGGGAGCGCCTCGCGGTCGACCTC
>JBOGGK010000091.1:0-4661 GCA_050744045.1 Acidimicrobiales bacterium
ACCCCGACAACATCGCACTGGAGCTGATGGCACCTGGGCCTTGACCAGCGCAAGTGGCTGTGAGCGAGGGACGTCCGGTCGAGGGTTTAACTGACGAGCTCGGTCTCACTGGTTTCGGAGCGTTCGGGTTGCCAATCGCGCTTGGCGCCGCGACCGCGCCGGACCATGGTGGCCCTGGCGTCGTAGTCGCTCACCGTGAGCGAGGCGACTGCCGCCAAGACCGCGATGGCCGCGCCCGTGACGAACGCGGCGTGGTACGCGGCGAGATGGGGGACCTCGTGCCCGCCAGCGAAGCGGAGCGGGCCCACCGCCGCCAGCACGGTGGTCAAGCCAGCCACGCCGGCGGCGCCAGCGAGATAACGGAAACCGTTGAACATTGTCGAGGCGCGTGCCGTCGCGGCCGGGGTGATGGTGGCGAAGCCAGCTGCCTGCGCAGGCACGAACACGCCAGACATGCCAACCCCGCAGAGGAATATCAGTAACCGCATCCACCACAGGTTGGTGGTGGCGCCAACTTGCGACATGAGCGCTAAGGATGCGGCGAGCATCAGGAGGCCGGCGACCATCACCCGGGTGGGGCCGAACACCGGGTACAGGGCGCGGGTGACCAGTTGCGCCCCCAGCATTACCCCGATGGCTTCGGGGAAGGTGCTCAGTCCCGACTGCAGGGCTGTTAGCCCCAAGCCGTCCTGGTAAAATAGCGCCACCAAGAACAGCACCCCTATGAACGGGATCGACCCCAGCACCAAGACCGCGCTGCACGAGCGGAACAAGCGGTCCCGGAGCAGCCCAAGGTCGATCACCGGTGCTCGGGACCGGAGCTCCACTACTACCATCGCGACCAGGGTCAGCGCCCCCAGGAGGCAGGTGGCGACTATGGGCGGGGAGCCCCAACCCTTGACCGGGCCTTCCGACACCCCGTACATGACCAGCCCCAGGCCAGCGGCCGCGAGCACGAAGCCGGGCAGGTCGAAGCGCCCCGGGCTCTCTCCGTCGTAGCGGTCCACGAACGCCAAGCCGAACAGCAATGCCAGCACCCCGACGGGGACATTTACGTAGAACACCCATCTCCACGACAAGTCGGTGACGAACAAGCCACCGATGACGGGGCCGAGCGCGGGCGCGAGGGCGGTCGGGACGACCAGGATGCTCGCCGCCCGCACACGTTCTTCTGGGGGGAAGGTCCTGAAGAACATGGCCATCCCGACCGGCGTCATCATCCCACCGCCGACGCCTTGGAGCACCCGGAAGCCGACGAGCTCCCCGAGGCTGGTCGACACGCCGCACAAAGCCGAGGCCACAACGAACACTGCTATGGCGGCGAGCAGGACGCGGCGGCCCCCGAAACGGTCCCCGAGCCAGCCAGAAGCAGGGATAAAGACCGCGAGGCTGACGAGGAACCCGATGGACACCGCGTCCACGGCGTCGAGCCGCACGTGGAACTGGCGGCCGATGGTGGGCAGGGCCACGTTGACGATGGTCGAGTCCATGATGGTCATGAACAACGCCGCCACGTACACCACGCTTACCGCGACCTTTTGGCTCATGTGGCGCTTACCCATCTATAGAAGCTACCGGCGGCGCTGGCGGACCCGGCGGCCCGCCAATCACCGGAGACGGCTGCCTGGTGGGAGGTCTTTGCCGGTCGGCCCAGGAGCGGCAGGCACGACGGCCTGTCCCGCGCGGGCAAGCGCCTGTTCGGCTTCGGCGGTGAGCCGGGCTACGAGCTCGGCGGCTGGGGAGAGGCTGGTGATGAGGTCGATCGCCTCGCTCGCCCATACCGGGACCACCGACAGGTCGCGGTTGGCGGCGGCGGCCTGGTACTGCGCCTTGGCTTCGCCATCTCCGGCGAGCTCGTCTTCCCGGCCGCGCCAGCGCTCCAGGAAGGCGTTGCGCAGCGTGCGGGCTGGGTAGCGCTCTGGCCACGGCGAGCCTCGGGCGATGTCGAGGACCCGGGTGCGTTCGGTGTCTTCTCCTCGGCCGTCGACGATAGCCCTGGCCACCTCGGGTTCGACGAGCGCCTCGGCGCTGGCCTCGAACCGGGTGCCGACCAATGCCCCCGCGGCGCCCAAGCTGAGCGCGGCGGCGAGGCCCCGTCCGTCTGCGATACCGCCAGCGGCGAGCACCGGGGTGGGTGCCGCGAGGTCGACGACCGCCGGCACGAACGGCAGCGTCGCTCGCCTGCCGCCGTGACCTCCAGCCTCCGAGCCTTGGGCGACGATCACGTCTGCGCCGGTATCGAGCGCCTGGCTCGCTTCGTCGAGGTCGGTGACCTGGACGATGAGCCGGGCACCCGCCTCGAGGACCGCTCCGGCGAGCGGGCGGGGATCGCCGAAAGAGAGCATCACCGCGGCCGGCCGGTGCTCCAGGGCCATTTCCACCACTTCTCTCGACGCTGACCAGGACAAGAAGCCGACGCCCCAGGGCCTTTCGGCTGAACCGCTAACGATCGCCAACTCGCGCTCCAGCCAACCTCGTTCGCCCCGGCCGCCGCCTACCAGCCCGAGACCGCCGGCGTTGGAGACGGCGGCTGCGAGCGTCCCGCCGGCGCAACCGCCCATCGGCGCCAGCGCGATCGGGGTGGAGATGCCCATCAACTCGGTGAACGGCGTGCGAAGTCCCATGCGCCCATGTTCGCACCCGGGCCGGGCGGGGCGTCCGCTTACCTTGAGCGGCTGGCGTCTGCTTACCTGGAGCCGCCCTCGCCCGTCAGTCGGCCCGGACCGCTGGCCCGCCGGAGAGCAGCCGAGCGAGGTCGGCGGCGAAGCGGGCGGACTCTTTGGGCTCGAGCGTCGAGTGGGCCACCCGGATCCCAGGAGGCGCCGCGATCCGGAAACGGGCCCCTGGGGTGACCGCCCAGCCGGCCTGGAGCAGGCCCGTCGCGACGCCGACCTCGTCGCCGACATGCACCCAGGTGGTGAGCCCCGAGCGGGAGCTGGCGAGGGCACCGTGGGCCGCCAGGTGCCCCAGGAGCGCCTGGCGGCGGGCAGCGTAGGTCGAAGCTGCCCGCTCGAGGAGGCGGGTGGTGGCCGGGTCTCGCCAAAGCTCTGAGACCATGTCTTGGAGCAGGTAGCTCACCCAGCCGGTGCCAAGCGCCTGGCGCCCCTCGACCTTGTGAACGGTGGCGCCGTCGCCGCAGAGGACCGCGAGGCGCAGATCCGGGGAGAGCCACTTCGAGACCGAACGGACCGTTGCCCACCGCTCGGTGGCGCCGGCGAGGGTATGTAGGGGTACCCCGGCGACCGGTCCCGCGTGGTCGTCCTCTATGAGCAGCACCTCGGGGTACCGGCGGAGCACCGCGCGAAGCTCGCCGGCACGGCCCTCGTCCCACGCCGCGCCGAGCGGGTTCTGCGCTCGGGGGCTTAGGACTGCGGCCGCCGCCCCGCGGGCCAGCGCAGAGCCGAGCGCTGCCGGCAGGGCCCCGAGGTCGTCCATGCCGGCGGGCAGCACCTCCAAGCTCATGGCCGCCAAGAGGTCGAGTACCGCCGGGTAACAGGGATCTTCGACCACGACCCGGTCTCCCGGGCGCAGCGAGGCGCCGAGCGCCCGCTCGACCCCGTCCAGCGCGCCGCCGACGACTGCCAGGTGCTCGGTCGGGATCCCCTCGGCCCCGAGGTGCTCCTGAGCAACCAATCGCAGGTTCGCCGCCACCGCCGCTTCGCCGTAGAGCCGGCCTGATGGGCAGGCGCGGGGGAGCGCGGGCAGGAGATGGGGGTCAGGCCAGCCCACCCGCAGGTCGCGGACCCCCTTTGGGACCGCGGCCATGAGAGGGGTCGGGGAAGGTGGCCGGGGCCGGATCCGGGTACCCGCACGGCCCGCCCCGGTCGCCACCCCCCGGCGCCGGAGCTCCCGGTAGGCCGCCGCCACCGTCGTAGGGCTCAGGTGGAGCTCTTGCGCCAGGCGGCGGACCGGGGGCAGGGCCGCCCCTGGCCCGAGCGCACCGCGCCGCAAGGCGTCCTCGACGCCGGCCACGATCTCGTGGGCACTGCCACCTTCCAGGTGATAACGTACTGGCATGACTTGCCGACGTACTGTAACATTGTTGCCCGGCGGGGCCGCATTACGGTCCTGGCGGGCGCCATCACCTGCCCGGCGGGCGGCATCACCTGCGGTATGAGCGGGCATTCCTCTGCGGTAAGCGGCATCCCCAGCGGAGCTCTCGGCCCGGGACGGTCGACCCGGGTCCGGCGCCTGCCCGAACGTGCTCGCTACGCCCGGGCGGAGATCGAGGCGATCTTGGACGAGGGTTTCGTCTGCCACCTCGGTTACCTCGAGGGCGGCCGCCCAGCGGTCCTGCCCACCATATATGTGCGCACTGGCGACGTGCTTTACCTGCACGGGGCGCCGGGGAACCGGTCGCTCCGGAGCGCAGCCGGGGCCCCTGCCTGCGTCAGCGTTAGCCTGCTCGACGGGTTGGTACTGGCGCGCTCGTGGTTCCACCACTCGGTCAACTACCGGTCCGTGGTGGCCTTCGGCCAGGCCCACGAGGTCCGGGACCGGGAGGAAAAGTGCGAGGCGCTGCGCCACATCGTCGACCACGTGGTCCCCGGTCGGAGCGGCGAGGCCCGCCCGCCGAGCGAAGCGGAGCTCGTCAAGACAAGGCTGGTGCGCTTCGAGATCGCAGAGGCCTCCGCCAAGGTCCGCACCGGCGGGCCCGGAGA
>JBOGGK010000092.1:0-1594 GCA_050744045.1 Acidimicrobiales bacterium
ACTCGGGGTCACGCACGAGGTTCCCGGTGATCACAGTGCTGTTCACTTCTCGTTACCTCCTTTTGGCTCGTGTTCCTGCTCTCGAGCAAGCCCGGCCCCGCGCAGGAACAACTTGGCGGGTTCCCCTCCCAAGGGGGGTAACCGCAGCACTGGGCCGAGGGGGGCACGCGGAGAGCCTGCCTACTCACAGTGGGCAAGGCTACACGAGTTGCCCACGGAGAGATGGGCTTCCCTGGAACTACAGGTGGGGCTATATAGGCTCTCGCAGGTGCAGCAGCTAGTCGGGACCTCTGCCACTGATGCCCACCAGGGGGGGAGAGAATAGGGCGTGGGCGCGCTAGGGGAGAGGACGTGACCGAGGAAGGTCACGGGCAGAGCTTTGCCGAGAAACTGGAGCACCTTTTCGCCACGGTCTACCCCCGTGGCCGGCGCCCCTACAGCATGGACGAGGTGGCCGCCGGCATAGCCGACAAGGGCGGTGAGCCGGTCTCGGCGAGCTACCTGTGGATGCTCCGCAAGGGCCAGCGCGACAACCCGACCATAAAGGCAGTGGAGGCGATCGCCCGCTTCTTCGGCGTGCCCACCGCCTACTTCTTCGACGAGCAGGTGACGGGCCGGGTCGACAAGCAGCTCGAGCTGTTGGCCAAGCTCCGTGACGCCGGCCTGGAGAGCTTCGGGCTGCGCTCGGCGGAGCTGTCGCCCGAAGGCCAGGCGGCGATCGAAAAGATCATCGACCTGGCGAGCAAAGCCGTGGCCGGGATCGTGGACGCGGTGGCGGAGGCGGACCGCAGTTCTGAAGAGGGGCCCAAGACGGGTTAGGTTCTCCTTATGCGAGGGGGCGGGGTGCGGTCCCTCCAGCGCCGCTGCGAGCGGCTGGTGTCAGAGCTCGGTCTGCCGCGCCCCTTCACGTTCGGGGCGCTCGTAGGGGCGATCGAGCGCCGCCGGGGCCGTCCACTGAAGGTGGTCGAGCGCCACCTCGGGACGCTGCCGAACATGCCGTGCGGGATCTGGGTGCCGCTCGAGAAAGCCGACGTGGTCTTCGTCGAGGAGAGCACGAGCCCGGCCCACCGCCAGCACATCTGCCTGCACGAGCTCGCCCACATCCTCTGCGAGCACCAAGGCGCCGAGGTGCTGGCATCGGGTTACCTCACGAAGCTCCTGCCCGAGCTGGCGCCCGAGAAGGTGGCCGAAGTCCTAGCCCGGACGGGCTACGACTCGGTACAAGAGCGGGACGCAGAGGCTATGGCGACCCTCCTCGGGCGTTTCCTGGCCCCTGGCAATGGCGGTGCCGGCACTCCCGTGAAGGCCCATCGGGGCACAGGGGACAATCTGCTCGGGGAACTGGCCAAGGCGCTCCACTTGGACACCTGATGGACGAGTTCCACATCCTGGCCACCGCCCTGGTGTGCGCCTTGGCGGTCCGGCGGGCGGGCTCGCTCCGCCGGCCAGGCCCGGGGCGGTCGTTGGAGCTCGCCCTCATTTTCTTGGGCGCTGGCCAACTGGTGGAACTTGGCCCGGCGTACCGCCTGGCCAACGAGCTGCTCGGGACGCCAGCGGGGGCCTCGATAATGAAGATAGACCTGGGCACGGGCGC
>JBOGGK010000093.1:0-15415 GCA_050744045.1 Acidimicrobiales bacterium
GTGTCGACGTTGCCCGAGAAATCGAGGTAACCGACCACGCCGGCGTAGGGGCCCCGCCGGGCCGGCTCCAGCTCGTCGATGATCTCCATGGCCCGCACCTTGGGAGCGCCTGAGACGGTGCCCGCCGGGAGGGTGGCCCGGAGCACGTCCACCGGCCCCAAGCCCGGCCGCAGCCGGCCCGAGACCTGCGAGGTCAGGTGCATGACGTGGCTGTAGCGCTCCAGGGTCATCAGTTCGTCGACGGTCTCCGAGCCGTACTCGACCACCCGGCCGACGTCGTTGCGGGCCAGGTCCACCAGCATGATGTGCTCTGCGCGCTCTTTGGGGTGCTCGGACAGCTCGGCGGCGAGGCGGCGGTCGTCGGCGTCGGTACGGCCCCGGCGGCGGGTGCCGGCGATGGGCCGGGAGATCACCCGCCCGTCGCGCACCCGCACCATCGGCTCGGGCGAGGAGCCCACCACCGCCAGCTCGGGGTACTGGAGCAGGTACATGTAGGGGCTCGGGTTCACCTGGCGGAGCGAACGGTACAGGTCGAGCGGCTTCGCCCCCAGTTCCAGCTCGAAGCGCTGGGCCAACACCACCTGGAAGATGTCGCCGGCAAATATGTGCTCGCGGGCGACCCCGACCGCCGCTGCGTACATCTCGGGCGACGTCCGGCGCCGTACCGGGGGCAGCTCGTCCTCCCGGTCCGGGGGCTCGATCACAGGCTCATCGATGGGCTTGGCACCCTCGGCCGCGAACTCCTCCAGGCGAGCGACGGCCCAGTCGTAGAGGTCCCGAAGCTCGCCCGGGCTCGAGCCGGCCGGCACGGGGACGGCTTCTACCAGGCTGACCCGCTGGCGCCAGGCGTCGTAGGCCGCGACCTGGCCCACCACGGACACGAAGGCGTCGGGGTAACCGAGCTCGTCCGGGGGCGGCCCCGGGAGCCGTTCGACCTCCCTTACCACGTCGTAACCCAGGTAGCCGACGAGGCCGCCGTGCAACGGCGGCAGACCCGGCAGGGTAGGCGACTTGTAGTGGGAAAGGAGGGCCTCGATGCCGGCCAGCATCCCGCCGTCAGGCCTTATGTCCACCGGCACCGGGCCTTCCACCGAGACCAGCCCCCCGCACAGCCGCAGCGTCGCCGACGGCCTGCGGCCGATGAACGACCAGCGCCCCCAGGTCCCCGCGTGTTCCACCGACTCCAGCAGGAACCCGGGCTCGTCCCCGACCAGGCGAGCGAAAGCGGCCACCGGCGTGGTCAGGTCGGCCAGGATCTCCCTCCACACCGGGACGATGCTCCACCGCCCCGCCAGCGCGACGAACTCGGCCCGGCTCGGCCGGACGGTGCCGCTCACCGGTGCCTACCCGGTGCTGGCGCCGAGGCCCGGGCCGAAGCGGCGGTAGAAGCAACTGCGGCTACCTGTGTGGCAGGCGCCGGCGCCCTCCTGCTCGACGACCAAGAGCAAGGTGTCGCCGTCGCAGTCGTAGTAGGCAGCCCGCACCCATTGGCGGTCCCCCGACGAATCTCCTTTGCGCCAACGGGACCGGCGGCTGCGGGACCAGAACACGGTGCGGCCGGACTCGAGCGTCTCTCGCAGGGTCTCGTCGTTCATCCACGCCATCATCAACACCTGGCCGGTGCCCTGCTCCTGCACTATGGCCGGGACGAGCCCGTCGGCGTTGTAGCTGACCGCGCCTAGCTGTTCGGGCGTGGCGGCGACGGGCGTAACGGCAGGCATGGCCTCATGCTAAGCCGTTCCTTCACCCGAGTCGCCGCGCTGAAGGCCCGGCGCGGCCCCAGCTAGCCGCCCGCCATGGCGCCGATGATGACGAAGGGCTCCTTGCCCCCTGCCACCACCGCCGGCAGAGGTTGATCGGGCTCGGAGTCGGAAAGGTCGCATTCCTGGACGAAAAACCGCACGAAAGCGCGGCGCCTCGCCGTCACCCGGTCCCGGACCGTGCCCTGGAGCGCCGGGTGTGACCGCTCGAGAGCGTCGAGCACCGAGCGCTGGGTGAGCGGCCCCTCCACGGCCACCACCACTTCGGCGGGCAACTGGGCCAACTCGCGCAACTGCGCGGGTAGGCGTACAGTCACCCGGGCGGCGGCGCTCACCGCAGTGTTTGCACTTCGACCGAGAGCACCGCCGGGAGGTCCCTCACGACCGCCGACCAGCTGTCGCCCGAGGTCGCGGAGGCATACACCTGCCCTCCCGTGGTACCGAAATACACACCGCACGGCTCGAGCGCATCGACGGCCATGGCGTCGCGGAGCACATTGACGTAGCAATTGCCCTGGGGAAGGCCATCGGTCAGGGGCTCCCACTCGTCGCCCCCCGTGCGGGAGCGGTAGACGCGCAATTTCGCGTCGGGCGGGTAGTGCTCGGAGTCGCTTTTTATGGGCACGACGTAGACGGTGCCCGGTTCGTGCGAGTTGACGTCGATCGTAAAGCCAAAATCGCTAGGCAGGTTGCCGCTCACTTCGTGCCAGCTCCCGCCCCCGTCGTCGCTGCGCATGACATCCCAGTGCTTCTGCATGAACAGCACGTCGGGGCGCGAGGGGTGGAGTGCGACCTTGTGGACGCAGTGGCCGACGTCCGCATCGGGGTCGGCCAGGACGCCTTCCGAGCTCAGGCCCGTGTTGGCCGGGCGCCAGCTCCTGCCCGCGTCGTCACTGCGGAACACGCCCGCAGCCGAGATGGCGACCACGATACGGGCGGGGTCGGCGGGCCCGACGAGAATGGTGTGCAGGCACAACCCTCCGGCACCAGGCTGCCATCGGGGTGCTGATGGGTGACCCCGGAGCCCGGTGAGTTCCTGCCAGCTTTCTCCCCCGTCGGTCGAACGGTAAAGTGCGGCGTCCTGCGCCCCGGCGTAGACCGTGGCCGGGTCGTCGGGCGCAGGCTCCAGGTGCCATATGCGGCTGAACTCCCACGGCTTGGCGCTCCCGTCGTACCAGAGGTGGGTGCCGGCCTCGCCCTCGTAGCGGAAGTCGTTGCCCACCGCCGACCAGGTCTTGCCCCCGTCGTCGGAACGCTGCACCACCTGGCCGAACCAGCCGCTGGACTGCGAAGCCCAGATCCGGTCGGGGTCGGCGGGCGACCCGTTCATGTGGTAGACCTCCCACCCGCCGAAATGCGGCCCCTGCACTTCCCACTGCTGACGCCGGCCGTCCGAAGTAAGGACGAACCCACCTTTTCGTGTCCCGACCAGCAACCTCACCCCGCTCATGTCGGCTCTCCTCCGGTCATCCCGGCCGCCCGGTGCGGCCGGCGAAGATAGCGAGCCTACGCGCCGGTGGCAGTGGTCGCTAGAGGTATAAGCCGGTCCCGTCGGTCACCCGCTCAGCTGCCACGGCATGGATGTCGCGCTCGCGTAGGATCAGGTAGTTCTCTCCTTGCACCTCGACTTCGAAGCGGTCTTCGGGGTTGAACAGGACGAGGTCCCCCGCCTTGATGGCCCTCACGTGGGGCCCGGTCGCCACTACCTCGGCCCAGGTCAGCCGGCGCGGCACTTCGGCGGTCGCCGGTATGAGGATCCCGGCCTTGGACTTGCGTTCACCCTCGGACTTGGGGACCTGCACGAGCAGCCTGTCAGTCAGCATCTGGATGGCTTGTTTGGCGGAACCTGGCGGGGAACCGGGCACGTTCGGGTCCATCCCGGGCAAGCTATCGCAGCACCGGGCGGACGGTCACGCCGGCCGCAGCCAGGGCAGCCTTCGCCTGGCCGATGCTCACCTCCCCGAAATGGAATATCGACGCCGCCAGCACCGCGTCAGCCCCGCCGACAACGGCGCCGTCGACGAGGTCCTGCAGGCTCCCGACCCCCCCGCTCGCCACCACGGGCACCCCGGTGGCATCCACTACCGCCCTGGTCAGCTCGAGGTCGTAGCCTTGCCTGGTGCCGTCCCGGTCCATCGAATTGAGCACCAGCTCTCCGGCCCCAAGCCGCTCGCAACGCGTGACCCATTCGAGGGCGTCGATCCCGGTGGGGAGCCGGCCCCCGTGCGTATAGACCTCCCACCCCGGCGCCCCCCGGCGGCGCATGTCCACCCCTACGACGGTGCACTGGGCGCCGAAGGTGGACGAGATCTCGGTCACTAGCTCGGGCCGGGACAGCGCGGCCGAGTTGACGCTCACCTTGTCAGCCCCCAACCTGAGCAGCCTCCTGGCGTCTTCCAGGTCCCTCACGCCCCCGCCGACGGTCAGGGGTATGAACACCTCCTCCGCCGCACGGGCGACGACGTCCAACATGGTGCGGCGTTCCTCGACCGAAGCGGTGATGTCGTAGAAGACGATCTCGTCGGCTCCCTCGGCGTCGTAGCGGGTCGCCAGTTCGACGGGGTCACCGGCGTCGCGCAGGCCGGTGAACTGCACACCCTTTACCACTCTGCCGGCGTCGACGTCGAGGCAAGGCACAACCCTGACTGCTCTCACCGGGGCACCCCACGGGCGACGGCGACCGCATCCGCCACGCTGAAACGCCCCTCGTAAATGGCCCGGCCGACGACCACCCCGGCCAGCCGGCGCTCGCCTACGTGCAGCCAAACCAGCCGGCGCAGGTCGTCGAGCGACCCCACCCCCCCCGAGGCGATGATGGGCACGTCGCTCACCTCCAGCAGCGAACGGTAACCGGGCACGTCGGCGCCGACCATCAGGCCGTCGCGCGATATCTCGGTGACAACCACGGCGGCGGCCCCCGCCGCGGCCAGTTCGGCGACCACGTCGCCCACCTGGCGGGCCGAACGCGCCCGCCACCCTTTCACCCGTACCTCGCCCTCGAGGTGGTCCACCCCGGCGGCCACCTGGCCGGGCCACCGTCGGGCCAACCCAGCGAAAAGACCAGGGTCGCCCACGGCTACGGTGCCCACGACGACACGGGCGAGGCCGGCAGCGAGCAGCTCCTCCACGTCCGCCTCCGTGCGCACCCCCCCGCCCACCTGTACCGGGATCCTCACCGCCCTGGATATATCCCCCACCACCGAGCGGTTGGCGGGCGTCCCCGTCCGGGCGGCGTCGAGATCGACGACGTGCAGCCAGGGTGCGCCGGCGGCCTCGAAGGCGCGTGCGCGTTCGACCGGGTCGAGGCCGTAGACCGTCTCCCGGCCGAAATCGCCCTGGGCCAGGCGGACACTGCGCCCACCCCGGATGTCTATGGCCGGGTACAGGTCGGCCGTCACCCGCAGGCCCTCACGAAATTACCAAGCACGCCAAGGCCTACGGCAGAAGACTTCTCCGGGTGGAACTGAGTGGCCCACAGCGGCCCTAGCTCCAGCGCCGCCGCCACCGGGCCGCCGTAGTCACAAAAAGCGACCGTCTCTTGCCCGGCGGGCGGGGCGTAAGAGTGGACGAAGTAGGCCCAGGCGCCCTTTTCGAGCCCGGCGAGAAGCTGGCTGCCTGGGCGGACGTCGAGCAAGTTCCACTGCATTTGGGGACGCCGGGCCCCAGGGGGCAACCGGGCCACCATGCCGGGGAAGATGCCGAGCCCTAGTGAGCCCGGGGATTCTTCGGAGGAGCGGTAAAGGAGCTGCATCCCTACACATATGCCTAGGAACGGGCGGGCGCCGCCCGCCGCCTCCTCGGCCGCCTGCCACATCCCGGACTCGGCGAGCGCCGTGCTGGCGCGGCCAAAGTTCCCGACCCCGGGCAGGACGACACCGTCGGCACCGGCGATCTCGGCGGCGCTCGTCACCAACCGGGCGTCTGCGCCGACGTGGCAGAGCGCCTTCTGCGCCGACCGCAGGTTCCCGATGCCGTAATCGATAACGGCGACGAACGGCCCCACGTTAAGACAAGGTGCCCTTTGTCGAAGGCACCCCGCCTCCTTCGACCCGGACGGCATCTCGCAGCGCCCGAGCCACGGCTTTGAAACAAGCCTCCAATATGTGATGGGTGTTACGCCCGCTGCGCATGCGCAGGTGCAGCGTGACGCCGGCCGAGGTGGTGAACGCCCGCCAGAACTCTTCGGCCAACTGGGGGTCGAAGGGCGGGTCCCCGAGGGGGTACACCTCCCCGCCACCCCCCGGGGTCACTTCGTATAGGAGGTAAGGCCTACCCGACAGGTCGAGGGCCACCTCGACGAGGGCTTCGTCAAGAGGTACGGCTATGGAGGCGAACCTTCTCACCCCGGCTTTGTCCCCAAGCGCTTCCCGCAACGCCTCGCCGAGCACGATACCGACGTCCTCCACCGTGTGGTGGGCGTCCACCGCGAGGTCGCCTTCCGCCTTCAACTGCAGGCCGAAGCCGCTGTGCCGGCCGAGCTGGGACACCATGTGGTCGAAAAACGGCAACCCGGTGGCCACTTCCACCGACCCGCTCCCGTCCAGCTCGAGTGTCAGGGAAACCGAGGTCTCGGCTGTGGTCCGGGCCCGCGACGAGCGCCGGCCGCTCATCGGAGGACCTCCGCCAACGCGCTGAGGAACCTGTCGTTCTCCTCGGGACTGCCCACCGTGGTGCGCAAGCAGCCTTCGAGCCCGGGCCAGCTCGAAACGTCACGTACCAGTACCGAGCGCTCCAAAAGAGACTGCCAGACCTGGCGGCCCTCGCCTCGCAGTGGCCGCCACAGTACGAAATTGGCCTGTGATGGCCAGACTTCCACCGCCAGGCGGCCCAGTTCTCTCACTAGGCGGTCCCTCTCGGCTACGACCGCCGCCACCCGGTCCTCCATCTCGTGCGAGTAACGCAAGGCGAGGCGGCCGGCCGCCTGTTTCAGGACGTCCAAATGGTAGGGCAGGGCGACGCGCTCCATGACCTTCACAACCTCGGCTGGGCCGACGAGGTAGCCGAGCCGCAAGCCGGCCATCGACCACGTCTTGGAAAATGTGCGCACCACCGCCAAAGGCGCGCCGTCGTCCACCAGGGCCAGTGCGGACCAGGAAGCGAACTGCCCGTAGGCCTCGTCCACCACGACCAGACCGCTTCGCGCTCCGGCGACCGCCAGCACCGTGGCTTCGTCTTCGACGAGGCCGGTCGGGTTGTTGGGCGAGCAGAGAAAGACTATGGACGGGCTGGCTTTTTCGATCACCTCCAGGGCCACCGCCGGGTCGAGGCTGAAATTCCTCCGGCGAGGCCCCTGTACTATTTCCGTACCGGTCAAGTGGGCGATGTGGGAATGGAGGGCGTAGGTGGGCTCGAACATCACCGCTTTGCGCCCAGCGCCGCCGTAGGCCAGGCACAACGACTGCAAGACCTCGTTGGAACCGTTGGCCGCGAAGACCTGCTCGGGCCGTGCACCGTGCAGCTGCGCCAGCGCCTCCCGGAGGGCATGGGCGGAGCGGTCGGGGTAACGGTTGAAGGCCAACTCCCGGGCTTCCGCCATGAGCGCCTCGAGCCACTCTCGTGGGGGTGGGTAGGGCGACTCGTTGGTATTGAGCCTCACATCGGCTGGCACCTGCGGCGACTGGTACCCTTCGCGCAGCCCGAGATCAGCCCGCGCTTGGGGGAAGGGGCGGGCCAGGCGGGCCGGCAGCTTCATCGGGGCCCTCGCCGAACGGGCCGAGGGGGAGAGCCGGTACCGCTGCTCGGAGGGCCTGGGGCGGGGGCCGTAGCGGTGAGGGGGGCACCAGGCGGGTACGGGCGCCCGTCGGAGGCGCCGGATGGCCGCTCGGCCCGGCGGAGGACAGACTCGGCGTGGGCGGCCAGGCCCTCGGCCCGGGCGATCGCCGCTACGTGGGGCGCGACCCGCTCCAGGGCCGCCCGGTCCAGCTCGACCACGTGAACTCTCTTCAAGAAGTCCTGGGTGCCCAGGGCGCTCGAGAAGCGGGCGCTGCGAGCGGTGGGCAGCACGTGGCTGGGCCCGGCCAGGTAGTCACCCACGCTGGCGGGCGCCCAGGCGCCACAGAAAACTGCGCCGGCGGCGCGCACCAATGGCAGCAGCTCCTCGGGCGCCGAGGTGAGCAGTTCCAGGTGCTCGGGCGCGACGAGGTTGCAGACCTCGATGGCTTGGGCCGGCCCGTCGACCAGGACCGACCAGCCCCCACTGGACAGGGTCGCCGTCACCTGCTGGCGGCGGGGCGAGGAGGCGACGAAGCCGGCCACCGCTCGCTCCACCTCTTGGGCGACCATCTCGGACCAGGTGACCAACCAAGCGAGGCCGTCGGGACCGTGCTCGGCCTGGACGACCAGGTCGAGGGCGGCGTACTCGGCGGGGGCGCTCCCATCGGCCACCACCACTACGTCCGAAGGCCCGGCGAAGGCAGCCGGCACCCCCACCGCGCCCTCCTCAGCCACGAGCCGCTGGGCGGTGGCCACGTAGAAGTTGCCTGGCCCCACCAAGATGTCCACCGGCCGGATGCTCTCCGTGCCGTAGGCCATGGCGGCAACCGCTTGCGCCCCGCCGACCGCGTAGACCTCGTCTGCCTCGGCGAGCGCCGCCGCGGCCAGCACGGGGGCGGGCACACGGCCTCCCGGGCCTGGCGGGGAACAGACCACGACCTGGCGCACACCGGCCACCCGGGCCGGTATCGCGGTCATGAGGACGCTGGAAGCGAGCGGCGTCCGTCCGCCCGGGGCGTAGCAGCCCGCCCGGCCGACGGGGACCAGCAACTCTGTCGTCTTTACGCCGGCGTGGCTCACGTGGTGGAAGCCCCGGTGCGCCGCCCGCTCGGCCTGGTGGAACTCCCGGATGGCCTTCGCCGCCTCCTCCAAGGCGGTACGCAGCCCGGGCGAGAGCGCCTCGCCCGCACCGCTCACCTCGTCCTCGGGCACCCGGAGCACCGGGGGGGCGACGCCGTCGAAGCGGGAAGTGAGCTCGGCCAGGGCGGCGTCGCCCCCGGCCTTCACAGCAGCGAGGATCTCCCGCACCGCTTGCACCGGACCTGTACCTGGGGCGGCGCGGGGAGGCAGGCGCGCGCTGATGTCCCCCGAGGCGCCGCGTAAGTCGAGCCGGCCGAGCAGCGATGGCATCGCGTCGATGCTAGCGAGGGCCGCCGCCGGCTCTTCACGGCAATTCGAGTCACGGCAATTCGAGCGCCTCTCCCCGCCGGCCCTTGGTCGCCCCCAGCCGCCTCCGGGCCGGTCGCTAATACACCCCGTCTGGCATGCTGGGGCACCATGGGCGTCGGTGCCGAGCTAACGGCGGTGGCGAGCACCCTCGAGGAGCTGACCAAGCGCGTCGGCCGCATGGTGTCCGAGCTCAGCCCGGCCGACGAGGAACGCTACGGTGCTGGCCTGCTGGAAGTGGAGCGGGCGCTCGGGACAGCCAGCCGGCGCTTGGAGCGCCTGGTCGAAGGTGCCTCCGGCCGCTAGCTAGGCCCGCGCCGGCGGACCGAGGGGCACCGCCGCCGAGGGGCAAAAGTCCGCGAGGACGCATTCTTGGCAACGAGGCCGGCGTGCTATGCAGACCCGCCGGCCGTGCAGGATCATGCGCAAGCTGAAAGGGCCCCATTCCCGGGGAGGCAGCGCGGCACAGAGGTCGGCTTCTATTTTTTCCGGGTCGGTATGCCGGCTGAGCGCCAGCAGCCGGCTCACCCGGCCCACGTGAGTGTCGACGGGCAGGCCGGGCAGGCCGAAGCCCACGCTCAGGACGACATTGGCCGTCTTGCGCCCGACGCCCGGCAGGGTCACGAGGTCCTCCATGGCCGCCGGGACCTGGCAGGAGAACCGGTCGCAGAGCGCTTGCGCGAGGGCGATTATGTTCTTGGCCTTCACCCGGAAAAACCCGGTCGGGCGCACGATGTCCTCCACCGCGCCCGGGTCGGCACCGGCGAGGTCTTCGGCGCCGGGGTAGCGGGCGAACAACACAGGCGTCACCGAGTTGACCCGTCCGTCCGTCGTCTGCGCCGAGAGGACCGTTGCCACCAGGAGCTGCCACGGGTCGCCGAAATCGAGCTCGCAGAGCTGCTGCGCAGTGCCCGGGTACTCAGTGGCGAGCCGCTCGGCGCTCAGCCTGGCCCGCCCCGCAGCCGTCCGCGGCCGCCGCCCCCGCGACGCTAACGGCGGCCCCTCGTCGCTTTGGGCGGCTCGTCCCTGCTTCAGCGCCTTGGCCACGGACGAGAGGATAGTGCGATGTAGTGCGACGGCGGAGCGGTTGACCCCGGGCATCGGCTACGCGACTGGGAGCCACCGTGCCCTGGGCCGCGTTCGGGAACCTTGCCCGTGGCGGCCACTAGCTTCTACGTGTGCACGACATCCAGGTCAAGCGTCACATCGACAAGGACGATCTGTCCGCCCTGAAAGAACTGCTGGTCGCCGCCAGCGAGGCCGACGCCCACCCGCCCCTCGGCGAGCACGCCTGGCTGGACCTGGTCCAGGGTGGTCGGGAGGGCTTTGCAGGGTTGGTCGCTTGGGAGCCCGGGCACCCCCATCCCGTCGGCTACGCCCAGGTCAACCGGGGGTCTCACGGGCCTGCGCATGGCGGTGCTGGCCAAGGCGCCCGGGCAGGCCTCAGCTGGGCCCTCGAGATAGTGGTCGACCCCCACCATCGCACGCCGGGCAACACCGTTGCCACCGACCTGGTGCGCAGCGCGACCGAGCTCATCGCGGCCGAGGGTGGCGGCCACCTCCACCTCTGGGTCAACCAGCCCGGGCCCTTTCACGACCGCATGGCTGCCCTGGCGGGGCTTTCCCCCGGCCGGGCCCTGTACCAGATGCGCCGGCCCCTCCCGCTCGGGGAGCATGCGCAGGTCGAGACACGGCCGTTCCGGGTCGGCGAGGACGAGGCAGCTTGGCTGGAGGTCAACAACCGCGCTTTCGCCTGGCACCCCGAACAAGGCGGTTGGACGCTGGCCACGCTGCTGGCGCGTGAGGAACAAGGTTGGTTCGACCCCGAAGGCTTCTTGCTGTACGAGCGAGGAGGCCGTCTCGCTGGGTCCTGCTGGACAAAGGTGCACAGGTCCGAGGCCGGGCCGGTCGGGGAGATCTATGTCGTCGCGGTGGACCCTGATTTCTCCGGGCAAGGGCTAGGCCGCCAGCTCACCATGGCCGGCCTCGACCACCTGGCGGCAGTGGGCATAGGCCAAGCGATGCTCTACGTGGACGCCACCAACAAGCGCGCCGTGCGTCTATACGTCGAGCTCGGCTTCACTGTCAACCACATCGACCGGGCCTACACGGGCGACATCGCGCCCGCTCGGCAAGCAAACAGCTAGTCGGCGCCGGTGGGCTCCACGCTTGCAGCACTAACCCCGGTGACGTCGATCTCGGCCGGGTCGATGCTGAGGGCAAGGTCCCCCACGCCGACCGGACCGGCGCCGGTCCCCTCGCCGGCGGTCAGGCTGAGCTGGAGGTCGGGCGCCACCTCCATGCCCTTGCGCCAGACCGAACGGGCCACGATCTTTGAGGTGTCCACCCGGTGACGGTACTTGCTCGCGATCAGGCGGACCTCCTCCATCAACCCTTCTGAGAGCGTTGTCGGGTTGAGGCCGAGGGCGAGGAACCGGTCGTTCCGTACGACTAGGTCGTTTTCGGCGGCTTCCCGCCGAGGGTTGGGCAACATGACCACCTGCGCACCCGTCAGGCTCGATATCAGCTTGGCGAGGTCGGCGACCCGGTGCACTTCGGTGGTCTGGTTGAACACCGACACCCGCTCCCCTGCGGCCGGCGGGTTGTCGATAGCGATCTCGATGCAGCGAACGGTGTCGCGGATATGGATGAACGCCCTCGTCTGGCCGCCGGTACCGTGCACCGTCAGGGGATGGCCGATGGCCGCTTGCATGAGGAACCGGTTGAGCACAGTGCCGTAGTCGCCGTCGTAATCGAAGCGGTTGACCAAGCGCTCGTCCATGGCCGTCTGCGCGGTCTGCGTGCCCCAGACGATGCCCTGGTGGAGATCGGTAATGCGCACGCCGTCGTTCTTGGCATAAAAGGCGAACAGGAGCTGGTCGAGGGTCTTGGTCATGTGGTAGACCGAGCCCGGGTTCGCCGGGTGGAGGATTTCCCGCACCAGCTCCCCGTCGGGGGTCGACACCTTTACCGCCAGGTAGCCCTCGGGGATGGGGGCAGTACCGGACCACCCGTAGCCGTACACGCCCATGGTGCCCAGGTGCACCACTGCCGCGTCGACACCACTGTCGACGAGCGCGCAGAGCAAGTTGTGCGTGCCTCTTACGTTGTTGTCGACCGTGTAGCGCTTGCTCCGGGGAGAGCGCATGGAGTACGGCGCCGCCCGCTGCTCGGCGAAGTGCACGATCGCGTCGGGCCGGAGCTCCCTCAAGAGGCTGACGAGCTTGCTGTACTGGAGGGCCAGGTCCAGGTTGACGAAGTTGATGTCCTTACCCGAGACCGCTTTCCAGGCCCGGAGGCGCTCGCCTATGGGCCTGATCGGCGTCAGAGACTCCACTTCCAGTTCGATGTCGATGGACCGGCGGGAAAGGTTGTCGACGATCAGTATCTCGTGGCCCTTGTCAGAAAGGTGGAGGGAAGTCGGCCACCCACAGAAGCCGTCCCCGCCCAGGATCATTATTCTCATCGTTCACCTACGGTAGTTGGCCGGCCGGCGCCGGTTGGAGTTTTGCACAACTCTTCATCCACCCCGCCTACGCTGGAGAGCATGACGGGTGCGTACGGCATGACCCGCGACGAGCTCGCTACGGCCATCGGGGACGAGCCATGTTACCGTACCCAGCAGGTGTGGCGGGGCCTCTGGGAAAGGGGTGCCTGGCCTCGGGACATGTCCGAGCTGCCCCTCCGGCTCCGCGGCCGCCTCGGGGAAGTGCTGGTCCCCGCGCTCCACGAGCTCTCCAAGAGCACTTCGTCCGACGGCCGCACCACGAAATGGCTGTGGCGGCTGGCTGACGGGGCAAAGGTGGAGACCGTCCTCATGGGCTACCGGGACAGGGCGACCGTGTGCGTATCGAGCCAGGCCGGCTGTGCTATGAACTGCAGCTTCTGCGCCACCGGCCAGGCCGGCTTCACCCGCCACCTCTCGGTGGGGGAGATAGTCGAGCAGGTCGTTGCCGCCCGCCGCGCGGCCCTGCCCCGCCGGCTGAGCAACGTCGTTTTCATGGGGATGGGCGAGCCCCTGGCAAACTACGTGCGGACCTGGTCGGCTGTCGAACGCGTGCACGACTATCTGGGGATCTCGGCGCGCCACATAACCCTGTCCACCGTCGGGGTCGTGCCTGGCATCCGCCGCCTGGCAAAAGAAGCGCTCCCGGTCAACTTGGCCGTCTCGCTGCACGCTGCCCGCGACGAGCTGCGCGACGCGATCGTCCCCCTGAACCGGCGCTACCCGATCTCTGTGCTGATGGGGGCTTGCCGGGAGTACCTGTCCGCGAAAAACCGCCGGCTCTCGTTCGAATGGGCCCTCATCGAAGGGCTCAATGACTCCTCCCGGGACGCCGGCGAGCTCGCCGAGCTGGCGCTCCCCCTCGGCGCCCATGTCAACCTCATCCCCCTGAACCCCACCGCTGGTTTCCTCGGCCCGGGGACGCCTCCGGGGGGCGTGGCGTCGTTCCGCGACCGGCTACAGGACCACGGTGTCAACGCCACGGTGCGTACGAACCGGGGTACCGACATCGACGCCGCCTGCGGCCAACTTGCGGCTCGCGAAGTCCCGGTGGCCGGTGGCGCGGCACTGGTGCCACACTGAAGTCGTGGCCAATACCCAGTGGCTGGACCGCAGCCAACCCCAGACCCTGTACTACGCCAACGTGCTGCTCTACTTCAATGCGTTCTGGTGGCTGCTCTACCTGCTGTTGGGGACCCCGTTCTTCGGCATCCTGGCGATAGCGGCAATCTTCGCCGGCCTCGGGGTGGCCAATGAAAAGAAGGCCGGCTACTGGGGGGCAGTGGCGGTCGCGGTAATCAACCTCTTGATGTTGCTCGACTGGTTCGTCGCCGCCCACGGCCAATCCTTGGGCGTGATCATCAACCTGGTTTTTGGTGCTGCCCTGCTCGCGCTGCTGCTCCACCCCATGAGCCGGAGCTACCAGCGCATCTGGTTCAAGAAGCTCAGCCGCCGCTGACCGGCGCCCGTCCCTAGCCCGCCGGCAACAAGGCGTCAACGAACTCCTGGGCGTCGAATGCCACCAGGTCCCCTGCCCCCTCGCCCAAGCCGACCAGCTTTATCGGGATCCCCAGTTCACTGGCGATCGCGACCGTGATGCCTCCCTTGGCAGTGCCGTCGAGCTTGGTCAGCACGACCCCAGTGACACCGACAGCTTCGGTGAACTGGCGGGCCTGGACGAGCCCGTTCTGCCCGGTGGTGGCATCTATCACGAGGAGCACCTCCGCCACCGACCCAGGCGGGCGGTCGGCGACACGGCGGACCTTCTTCAGCTCTTCCATCAGGTTGACCTTGGTATGGAGGCGGCCGGCGGTGTCGGCCAAGACGAGCGGCACACCTCGCGCGTTGGCATGCTGGACGGCGTCGAAGACCACGGCGCCAGGGTCCCCGCCCTCGTTGCCACGGACGAAACCGGCCCCGACCCGTTCCGACCACAGCTGCAACTGGTCCGCCGCCGCCGCCCGAAAGGTATCTCCCGCCGCCATCACCACAGGCCGGCCCTGAGCGCTTTCTCGCATAGCCACTTTCCCGATCGTCGTCGTCTTGCCTGCACCGTTGACCCCGACAAACAACCACACCGTGGTGGCACCCGGTGGGGCCAAGCGCAGCTCCCGGTCGCCAGCGAGCCGGTCGACCATGTCCTGGCGCAGCGCGGCCACTAGTTGCTCGGGCCGGTTGAGCCCGTCTTCACGTGCGCGCTGCTTCAGCCCCGCCAAGATGGCCTCCACCGTCACCACCCCGACGTCGGCAAGGATCAGCGCTTCTTCCAGCTCGTCCCAGGCCGCCTGGTCCAGCTTTGAGCGGCCCCGCACGCCAGCCAACTGGCCGGCGAGCAAAGACCGGGCCTTGCCCAGGCGATCGCGGAACCCAGGCCGCGGGGCCACGGGCGGTGCCGCGACGGCAGCGGGTTGCTCGGGCAGTGCGACGACCGGCGGCGGCACGAGGGTTGGTGGGGCTAGCGGCGTCGGCGGGGCGAGCGTCGGCGGGGCGAGCGTCGGTAGCGAGGCGGCAGGTGGCGGGACCGGGCCCGCGGGTGGTCCGGGCTCTACCCGCCGCTCCTCGCCTCCCCGCCCTTCCCGACCGATGGTCCTTGCCCGGCGGTGGCGAGAGCCGACTACGTACCCCCCGAGGCTGACGACCATGAGGAACGCCACGCAAGCGATGACGATGGCAGCTATCAACATGACCGGTCGAGACTACCGGTGGGGCAGCGCCAGCCGCCCCCGGGTGCATACCGGTACTGGTGGAGGAGGCCGCCAAGCTTTTAGTGCTGAAAGACGAGCGCGACGAGCGCCGTTACTTGCGGGCGAGCTGGCATAGCGTAGCTAACGGCAGAACACTCCCGAGCCGCCGCGCGCAATTGGTAGAAGACCCCGGTCGGGTAAGGGCAGCAGTTTTAGCAGTTGTTGACGCCGGCCCCGCCCAGCTCATCGCGGGCTCAATTATTGACCGAGGCGCCGGCCCGGGCCGCGTCGTGAGGGCGGTCGACCTT
>JBOGGK010000094.1:0-2567 GCA_050744045.1 Acidimicrobiales bacterium
CCATCACACCTCCAACCGGCCACCCGTCCGGACGGATCAGGTCCCTATTGAGGGTGTATCAGTTAGAAGCGCTCCGGGCTTCGGGCCCCGGTTTGAGGTCGCATCTGCTGCGGTAGCCGTCGCGGGAGCGCCTCGCGCGTCCCACGACGACGACCACTCTGGGCGTCAGGCCGTGGCCAGTACCTGGAGGGACTACCGGCACCGATCACCGACCTCGACGCTTCAGGCTGAACCTTCGCCGTAAGCCAGTGCGTGTGCGTTGGGGCGCGCCGGGAACACCGCCAGGCGCGGTAGCGCCATGGGCGAGCTGCGGCGTTCCCGGAGGCGCGACCGTCGACGGAGACCCTCCTCTACCTTCCTCCCGGCTGCGCGGACCGCCGCTACGACCTCGTGTGCCTCCTCGGCCGCAACCTGTCTTCCCTCCGGCGGCGTCGGGGGCCCGAGTACGGTCAAGCCATGGCTTCCGAGCCGTTCGTACCGACCAACTTCGACCCGCCCACATCCCTTGTCACGGATCGGTTCCGGCTCGAGCCACTAGGCCCGCAGCACAACGATGCCGACCATGCGGCCTGGATGTCGAGTATCGAGCACATCCGAGCGACTCCGGGCTATCCAGACGGCAACTGGCCACCCTCCAACGGGATGTCGCTCGAGGCCAATCTCACCGACCTGCGCCGACATGCGGCCCACTTCGCAGCACGAAGAGGGTTCACATTCACCGTTCTCGACCCGGCAGACAGCGACCGGGTGATCGGCTGCGTCTACCTGTACCCCGCGACGTCCCCCGATCACGACGTCCTTGTCCAGTCATGGGTGCGCGCCGATAGGGCAGATCTAGACGTGCCACTCGCCAACGCAGTTGCGGCGTGGCTCGCCGCGGAGTGGCCATGGGAGCGCGTGGACCGCTGCGGTCGCTAACCGTAGCGATGCTGCGACGGGACTGGTCGCACCCACCGACGGCGGCCGGCTCGGTGGACGACGGGCGAACCGACCGATTCGGAGTGCGCTGGCGCGTGGAGTTCGACTGCCATTCTGTGCGCCAGAGCGCGGCGCTCAGCCGAGCGTCACCAGCGGGGATGATTCGCGCTTCGAGGCTTCGCCATCGCTCTGGAGGATCTGTCAGGATCGGTCATCGCACGAAAACGACGAAGGGAGGAGCTCACAAATGACCAGCGACGCAGCTCACACGGGCGCAGCGAGCGACGAAAGGCTGCGGGACTTCCTACAGGCGCAGCGCGAGGCGGCGTTGGCCATCGTCGAGGGGCTCAGCGAGGAGGCGTGGCACCGGTCGGTCGTGCCGACAGGCTGGACGCCGGCCGGGATGCTCGAGCACTTGGGAGGCGCAGAGTGGCACTGGTTCCAACGCGTCGTGGCGGGCAAGCAGCCTGAGCTACCAAACGACGGCGACGCGGATCGGCCGCCCTACGACCCGATGTCAGTGGTGTTCACGACGGATGCGTCCTCGGCAGAGGTCTTGACCTCCTACCGCGACCAGTGCGCGGAGTCAGAGTCAGTGCTCGCCACGACTCCCCTTTCAGCGTCGCCACGCGGTACGCACGGGCGATACGAGCCACCGAATGTCCGCTGGGTCGTGCTGCACATGATCGAGGAGACGGCACGACATGCCGGGCACCTGGACGTCGCGAGGGAACTCCTCGACGGCAAGGTCCGGCTGGGTGGCCGCTGACGCGCCAAAACAGGGTCGATCCCGCTGGTCGAGTGCTTCGAAAGGTCGAGTGCTTCGAACGACGGTGCAGCGCTTGGACCCCCTTCGCCGCAGCGCGGTTTCCGGGGCAACGGAGCGGGCGTCAAAGATCATTCCTGGCACCCGCTGTTGCCTCAAAAATCGATTTTCTGGCACCTGCGCATCGTCTCTACGCGCCGGCGACAGACGTCAGCGCCGTCGCCGGTACCTGGGATGAGCCTGGTCAGCGATGCCTCAGACCGGTGACGATAAGATCCTGAGGCGAGTGGCGTCTACGTAGCCAAGACGACGATCTGTTCAAGGAGCAGCGATGACGAACCGACCCGCCGCCCCGCCGGGGGCTCCCTGCTGGGTTGACCTGTGGACCTCAGACGTCGAGAGGAGCTGCGTGTTCTATGCCGAGCTGTTCGGCTGGCAAGCAGGGGAGGCGAGCCCCGAGCACGGCGGCTACTTCATGTTCACCCGCGCCGGCGTGCCCATCGCCGGAGCCATGGGCGATATGGACGAGGCTCGCGCCAACAACACGTGGAAGCCCTTCTTCGCGACGGAGGACATCGAGCACACCCTCCAGCTCGCGTCAGCACACGGTGCCACGATTCATTTCCCGGCTATGTCGATCGACGATCTCGGCAGTCAGGCGGTGATCGCCGACCCCTCGGGGGCGGTAACTGGCATCTGGCAGCCCAGCAGCTTTGCCGGCTTCACCGTGATCCACGAGCACGGCACCCCGAGCTTCATCGCCATCGACGTCCGCGACTACCACAGAGAGGTCGCTTTCTACCGCCAAGTGTTCGGCTGGGATCCACTCGAGGAGGAGGTCGACGGTCATCACTACGCCGGCTACATGGACCCTTACAACAAC
>JBOGGK010000095.1:0-2738 GCA_050744045.1 Acidimicrobiales bacterium
CCGGGAATGAGCCCGGGGCGCCCGGGCGACAGTAGTGTCTCGAAGCGTTTTTTCCCACTTAGCGCACCGCTAACGGTGCGTTGCGTGCCAAGAGAAATCGTGGGCCGAGTTTTGTAAGCGATTGGTACAGGCGGCCGAAGGGGACTGGCCCGTCAAGCCAGCACGAGGTTTTTGCCTAAGACTGCTGGCCGGTAGCTCAGAAATGGACGTAGCTCTGAGCAACGTGGCTTGGTTTGGGCTAACGAACGCCTCGGCACATACGGAAAGCGGAAGTCGAGTTAGTCAAGGGGCCAAGAATGGGCCAAATAGCCTATGGCGGCGCATGGCTCACACTGGTACCTTTTTGGAGCCGGCGAGCAACAAGCTGAGGCCGGAGCCGAAGCCGAAATAAAGGGGATCGCAAGTGCTTGCTTGCTGGGGGACAACCAGGGTAGAAGGTACCAACTTAGGGCGAATTGTCCCAAAGAGGCCGCCTGCTCGAAAGCCGGGAGGATGACAGGTGAAAGACGATAGCTTCGAGGCTTTGGAGCAGCTGACGCCGAGGGAGCGCCACGTGCTCATGGCGCTGATGCGCGGAGCCACGGCACGTGAGATCTCCAAGGAGGCGTTCGTATCTTTGCCCACGGTCCGCAGCCAGATCCGTTCGATCCTGGCCAAGCTCGGGGTCAGTTCCCAGCTGGGGGCCGTCGTCCTCGCCTACCGCAACGGTTGGCCCCAGCCGGCCGGCGGGAGCGACGCCAGGTCCGCGGGCGGGGCGGACAGGTTGGCTGTAGGCATGTAATCGGGTTACCAGTGAGCAGCGCCTCCGTTCGCCGTGAGCTCGGGACAGCTAGGGCTGCCGCTTTTGCAGTAGCCGCCTCGCGACGGCGCTCGCCGCAGTTCGCCGGGGAGCGACCGGCGAAAGGCGTGCCACGTCCCGAGTTCGGGAAGGGGGCCTACCCCACCGGTCACGGTCACCCGACAGCCGGGCAGGGCTACGGCCGGTGGGGTATAAGTGAGCTCGTCGTCGCTGTCCGGTGGGGGGCGCTCAGCTTGTCCCTGGTCGGCATGGGGTTCGGCGCCGTGACGAGCACGGAAAGAGGTGCGGCGGCCACTCTGGCCGTGGCGGCCGTATTACGCACTGTATGGCCCCTGCGCGTAGACGAGCCGCTTAGCCGTCGCTATCGGTGGCGGACCCGTGCGGCGGTGGCCGCGGAGCTCGCTTTGTGCTCGGTAGTTGTAGCTTTCACCGGCACTGTCGGGTCGCCCTTCGTCATCAGCCTGGGAGCGTCCGCGTTCATCTTCGGCCTAGTGATGGCACCGTGGCTCCTGGGAGGCGTGGCCGTGACGGGCATCATTGCGATAGCGGTGGCCGGGGTCGAAGGCGCTCTTTCGCGGACGGCAGCGACGCGTGTCGTCGAGCAGTTGGCAGTGCTCGGCGCTGTTGCGATGCTCGGTTCTTACAGCCAGTGGCTCGTACGGGCGGGTCGCGAGTCCCAGGGCGAGCAGGTCGAACGTTTGAGGAACCTGACCGAGGTCAACCACCTCTTGCTAGAGCTGCACGCCAAGGCGGCATCCCTGCCTGCTTCGCTGAACCTGAGAGGAGCTGTCGCCAATACGGTCTCCCGCTTGCGCGCCTTGCTATCGCCTGACGTGGTGGCACTCATCCTGAACGACCCGGTTACAAACGAGGGCGATGTGTGGGAGGTGAGCCTGGCGGAAGGAGTCGCCCTCCCGCTTACTTTGGCGACGGAGCAGCTGGCGCCGGCGCTGCACGAGGCAATGAGCTCGGTTGGCCCCGTGTGCCGCTCCCATCTCGAGCCGGGAGAGGGCGTCGCCATGGATGCTTCTACAGGGTTGTATGTGCCGATGTGGGCGCGCGATTACCTCGTGGGCATGCTGGCGATCGAACGGGTGGACGGAGCCGCGCCGTTCGAAGGCGCTGACGCCGAGATGGTGGCCGGAGTCGCCCGCCACGCGGGCCTAGCGATCGACAACGCGCGCTGGTTCCGCCGCCTCCGCACCTTGGGTGCAGACGAGGAGCGAGGCCGTATCGCTCGTGAACTTCACGACCGCGTAGGGCAATCTCTCGCCTACGTGGCCGTGAGCATGGACCGCCTGGCTGCTGAGGTGGCCAGCGGCACCAACAGGGAGGGTACTGGCGCGGAGCTGGAGGACCTCGCAGTTGAAGTGAGGGGCGCGGCGCGCTACATACGGACGAAATTGTCGGATCTTCGGGCCGAGGGGGGCGACGGGGACGTGGTGGCCGCCCTGGCCGGCCTCCTGGCCCGAGTCGAGCAGCGCTCGGGGATAGCCACCACCTTGGTCAGCCGCGGAGATGGACCGCTTTTGCCAGTGGTTGGGCGAGAGATCACCCGCATCGCCGAAGAAGCGATCAGCAACGCGGAGCGCCACTCCCGGGCCGGGTACCTCCGCGTGCGGTGGGCCTGCAACGGTAAGGGCGCCGAACTTGACGTCCATGACGACGGGGACGGGATGTCCTCCACAGCCCAGTTGCGCCCAGATGCGTTTGGGATCTTGGGCATGAGAGAACGTGCCGACGCGATCGGCGCGTCCATCGCCATCAAGTCTTCCCCCGGCCAAGGTACCACCGTGACCTTGCGCTGGGGCCACGGCGCGAGCGCCGTCAACGGGAGGTAGCCTTGAGCACCGTAACAGCGCTGGTGGTAGACGACCATACCCTATTGCGCGAGGCTTTGCGCCGTTCCTTGGAGTACGCCGGCCTATCGGTCGTCGCC
>JBOGGK010000096.1:0-2993 GCA_050744045.1 Acidimicrobiales bacterium
GACCCACAGCTCCACGCCGGGCGTGACCACCAGGTCGGGTTGGTCGAAGTGTAGCACTCACATCTCGGAGATGAGGACTAGGCCCTCGATGCCTTCGCCCACCTGCACGAAGGCTCCAAAGGGGACCAGCTTGGTCACCCGGCCGTAGACCAGCTCCCCGATCCGGTGGGCGTTGGCGAACTCCTGCCAAGGGTCCGCCTGGGTCGCCTTCAGCGAGAGGCTGATCCGCTCGCGCTCGAGGTCGACGTCGAGCACCCGCACGGTTACCTGGTCGCCGACCTGGACTACCTGGCCAGGGTGGTCGACGTGCTTCCACGACAGTTCCGACACGTGGATGAGGCCGTCCATCCCGCCGAGGTCCACGAAGGCGCCGAAGTTGACGACCGACGAAACCACGCCCTTGCGCACTTCGCCCGGCTTCAGGTTGGTGAGGAACTCGTCGCGCTGGGAACGCTGGGCCTCTTCCAGGTACGCCCGCCGGGACAGCACGACGTTGGTGCGGTTTTTGTCCAGCTCGATGATCTTCGCCTCGAGCTCGCGGCCCACGTAGGGCTGGAGGTCGCGCACCCGGCGCAGCTCGACGAGCGATGCCGGCAAGAAGCCCCGGAGGCCGATGTCGAGGATCAGACCCCCCTTCACGACCTCGATGGCAGGGCCGCGCACGGTGCCGTTACGCTCCTTCACCGCCTCGATGGTGCCCCAGGCCCGCTCGTACTGGGCCCGCTTCTTGGAGAGCACGAGGCGGCCTTCCTTGTCCTCTTTTTGCAGGACCAGCGCCTCGATCTTGTCTCCCGCCTTCACCACGTCGTGAGGGTCGACGTCGTGGCGTATGGACAGCTCCCGGGCCGGGATCACGCCTTCGGACTTGAACCCGATGTCGAGGAGTACCTCGTCCTTGTCCACCTTGACGACCGTGCCGGAAACGATGTCGCCGTCGTCGAACTCCACGATCGTGCCTGCGATAGCGTCCTCGAAGGAGGTGCTGCCGAGGTCGTCGGAGACTACCTCTCGAGGGGTGTAGGCGCCGGACTCGTCGAAAGTGCCCATCTCGCTCGTACCAGCTTGTTCGCTGGCCGGCGGTGCACTGGTCGGCGGGGTGAGGTCGGACATAGTGGTTGCGTACTTCCTTGGCGTGGGGATGGTCGGGACTGGTAGGCGCCCTTTCGGCGCGCAGTCCCGATGCTACACCCTCACCCGGCCGGGGCCCCTTCGGGCCCCCCGGGGTGGGTTATATGCCGCTGACGTGCTTGTTCATGGGGAAAGTAGGAGCAGGGACCGCGGCCACGCTGGCCCATCCCACGCCCGATTGATGGGCAGGTTTCCCCATCGCCGGGCAGGGTCCACGGGGAACGGCCGACGTTGGCCTAGCGTTAGCAACCTGGTGAAGAGCGAGGTGAAGAGCAAAGACGTCCTCGCGGCAACGGCCCTCTTCGTGGGCGTCGCTTTGGCGGCCGGTGCTTGCGGCGGAAGCCCGGGAGCCTCGAAGACTTCGTCAGGGCCCTCCACGAGCACTACCGGCGCCGCGGGCGCTCAGGTTACGACGACCGTCCCGGTAGCTACCACAGCGCGCCCCACGAGCACCACGTCTGCGCCCACGACGAGCGGGGCCACCGGCGCCAACAACACGGGGGGCGGCGGGCCGGGAGGGCCGGTGCCGAGCGGGTTCAACCCGGTGTCGTTCACGGCCGTCTCCGACGGCGAGTACTGGTTGCTCGGTTCGGCTCCCTGCAGCAACCCGGTTTGCACCTCGATCGTGCGGACCACCGACGGGGGGGCCCATTTCGTCGGCATCCCCGCCCCGGCCGCGCCCATCGACACCGGCCAGAGCCCCGGGGCGCCAGTGCACGGTGCCATCAACACCTTGCGTTTCGCCGACCGCAACGACGGTTATGCCTTCGACACCAACCGGGGCGGGTCGTTCTGGGACACCCATGACGGCGGCCAGCACTGGGCGCAGTCCTCGTCGCTGTCGGGCCTCAGCCTGTTGAGTTTTGGCACCGGTGGCGGTTACGCCTTTGCACTCGTAGGGACGTGCCAGAACGGCAGCTGCTCCGACCTGGCGGTCGAGCGTTCCCCGGTGGGCTCTGACAGCTGGGCCAAGCTCCAAGCGCCTCTCCCGGCCGGCGCCGAACAAGTGGCGACCATGACGGTCCAGGGGGCCGACCTGTGGTTCTCCATGACCACGAGCGCCAACCAGCCCAACCAGGTCCTGGTGGCGGGCAGCGGCTCGGGGTCGCATTTCACCACCTATACGAGCCCTTGCGGTTCGGGGCTGGCCGGCACCATCGACGCCTCCTCGCCCAGCGTCGTGTGGGCCGTGTGCCCCACCGGCATGATGGCCGAAGCCGAGCGCTCTACCGATGGCGGGGCCCACTGGCAGCCCATGGCGACGGGCGAGCTCGAGAACTCGGCCCTCCTCGCCCCCGCCAGCGACACCACCGCGGTCCTCCAGCCGAGCGGCCAGGGCCAGTTGCTGCGCACGACCGACGGCGGTTCCACCTGGCAGCCAGTGACCAAGGGCCCGAGCAACGGGTACTGGGCCTGGGTCGGCTTCACCGACGCCAGCACGGCCTCGGGCTTGTGGGCGAGCGGCGGCTCAGGCAACCAGCTCTGGCGCAGCACCGACGGGGGCGCCACCTGGGCCGGGCCGGTCAGCATCGGCTAAGCCGGCACGTAGCACCTGCCGGCGGGGGCGCCACCTGGGCCGGGCGGGTCAGCATCGGCTAAGCCCGTACGCAGCACCTGCCGCCGGCGTTGCCGGTTGGCCCCAGCGTTGCCGATCACGACAATTGTGCGTCGGAAGCCCCGGGGGCCGCGCCAGCTGAGCTAGCGCCCGAAAGAACCTCTTTCGGCTGCCCGCCGCGCGCAAAGTGACATGAGCTCCCTTCATTTACGGGGGGTTTTCGCGCAACTTCGCGCGGCCGCCTGGGAGTGTTCTGCTGTTAGCGACGCCATGCGCGCGTAAGTTGACAAAAACTCCGAGCGGGAGAGAC
>JBOGGK010000097.1:0-1530 GCA_050744045.1 Acidimicrobiales bacterium
GGGTAGCACGTCGGCGGCCCCGGGGTAGCATGCCCGGCGGGCTAGCGTCCCGGCAGCATCGTCGTGGGCCGGGCACGGCGGTCGTTCGCGTGCCCGCGGGGCTGGCCACCTGCGGCTCGGGACGTGCCGCTTCCGGTGTGCCCCCAGCCCCTGGGCGTGGACGCCGGGCCCGGTCGGCCCGGGCGGCGCCCCCGTGAGGGCGAGCCGAGCTCGGTCGGCACCAGTCCAGAGACCTCTCTGGGCAATTTTTGGGGCCGCTTGACCTGGGGCGTTGCGCGAAAGGCCTGCTGACGCCAACGTTCCATCGCTTGCCGCCAGCTTCGCTTTGGGCCATGATGGACCCGAGCTTCTGCGGGACACGTCCCCACCAGTGCTCGGCCAAGGTAGGCCCGGGGAGCTAAGTAGACAACGACTTCGACACCGCGGCAGGTTCACTGCCCGGTGTGTTGGCGGCACCAAAGGCCCCCCGGGCCGCCCTTACGCTTGCCTCGTCGGGCCCGGGAGCACCGGTGCCTTGCCGCCGCACGACCACGAGGCCCTACATCGCAGCGCTGGGGGATCGCGCCCTGGAGCTGCCGACTGGCAAGGGCTGGTCACTTCGCTTAGCATGCCCGCGCCGCTAAAGCGCCGCACGCGCCATCCTGTGTGCTTGAAATGCTTGCTGAAGGAACCAGACCCATGCCTGACGACGACGACTTCGAAGACCCGCTGCTCGAAGATGGACCGGCCATGCCGGAAGACATCGACGAAGAGGACCTGGATCTCGAAGCAGAAGAGCTCGGTGAGGACGACCTTGACGACGCTGACCTCGACACCAGCGAGGCCGAGCAGAGTGACGTAGAAGAGGTCGGCGCAGAGGGCGATGTCCTCGTCAGCACCGATGAAGAAGACGAGTACGAAGAAGAGGACGAGGAGGACAGCGACGACGTCGAGGCCAGCCTCGACGTGATCTTGAAGTCACGCCTGGTGGTCTCGGGCGACGAGGAGGAAGACGAACAGGAGCAGGAGGGAGAGGAAGAGACGGATGTCGACGACCGTGGGGAGACGACGACGCGCGTGCTACCCAAGCAGCCTGGCGAGTTCGTTTGCCAATCGTGCTTCCTCGTCAAGCACCAGAGCCAACTGGCGGATAGGGAGAGAGGGCTCTGCCGGGACTGCGTTTGAGCTTCCGGGCCGGGTAGCTGGACAGGTGGCCCCCTCGTGCCGCTAAGTGGAGTGGTGGCCCATCGGCCGCGTCTGCCGGCGTTGGGACGGGACGAGAGACGGGCTAGCGTAGGGCCATGACCGAGCCAAGCGGGCCAAAGTCCCCGGCTGAGCGGTTTTTGGACGCGACCGTTTATGTCCCGTTGGGCCTCGCTGTAACCATCGCCGAGTCTTTGCCGGGCCTGGCACAAAAAGGCCGCAGCTATCTCGCGCCCCAAGTAGGGATGGCTCAAGCCATCGGACAGTTCGTAGTGCGCCAAACTTTTCGCCAGCTACGCGGCTTTCCCGGCCGTGGGGCGCCTTTTCCGCCTTGGCCCTGGGCTCGCT
>JBOGGK010000098.1:0-4058 GCA_050744045.1 Acidimicrobiales bacterium
TGATCCGCTTGGTGTCACCGCCCAGCGCGGCGATGGCGTCGCGCATCGCGACCAGGTCGACCACGCACGGCACACCGGTGAAGTCCTGCATCAACACCCGCGCTGGGGTGTAGGCGATTTCCCGTCCGTGCTCGGCCGCGGGATCCCAGGCCGCCAGCGCATCGATCTGTTCTGCGGTCACCAACCGGCCGTCCTCGTTGCGCAGCAGGTCCTCCAGTAGCACCTTGAGGCTGTACGGCAGCCGAGCTGACCCGTCGATCCGGTCCAGCCGGTGGATCTCGAACGTCTGGTCGTCAACGGTGAGCTGACCATGCGTCCCGAAACTGTCCGCACCCATGTCCCATCCTCCTCCACCGAGCCCGCAGGCTCACCTCCACCACCTTAGGCCGGTGGACAGGCGTGATAGCCTGGCTCACGAGCGGGAGGGAAGGTTCGAAGCTACCCCGACACGAGACTGGCGACCCGGGCGCACGATCGGCCGACTGCGGACGCTCTCGTAGTTGCCACCGCGCCTTGGTTACTTTTGGCGGATCAGAAGAACACCGGGTCAGGTGCCGGTACGTACAGCCGCCGGCCCTCGAACCTAGGGTTGATGATCGCTATCCAGGCCTCGTCACGGTCAGGTACCCAATGTTCGATCGGCTGGCGGCGGGCGAGCACCGACCTGGTATCGAGCGAGCGGGTTATGTCTGCACCTTCACCGTTGACCACCACGTCCCATCCCTCGTGGGTCACCGGGTCGATCACGTCGGCCTCGAAAGCGACGGGGCCCAACGGGGCCCGGGCCAAGAGCAGGGTGGAACCGGTCAGGAAGACCACTGTCCGTTTGTGTACGGCGAAATTGACCGGGAAGATCGCCGGCCGGCTGGCCGCGGTGACGACTGCTACCCGCCCGTAGTGGACCTGCTCGAGCAGGCTGAGGCATTCTGCTTCCCCTAGGACTTCTAACGCTGTTTCCGACATAAGATAAGGCCTCCTCGACTATGCACCGGGTACGAGTGCATCCTGTGTACTGGTCCCAGTTTGTTGGCAGCCAGCGGTAGCCAGCTAGGGCCCAAAGGCCCAACTAGTCCGACCTCCAACCCGCGGGGTCGGCAGGGACGGGTTACCCTCCACTCGAGCGCCGTCCTCCTCCCGGTGAAGGTGCCACCTCGAGTTGGCCGCCCAGCAGCTGGGCGCGCGCCCTGGCGTTGGCCAAACCCGCCCAGGTGACAACTGGCGTAAGGCGACGGTGAATCTGAATCCCGTCGTTTAGGGTCCTCCGAGGACGCTTCGGGCCCTTTGGCCCTGACCCGGGCCGGTTCACCTCGGCCATCATTATTGGTATGGCCATGAATCCCACACCGCATGCGACGGCGGTCAAGCTGGCGGCATCCATTCGTCTCAGTCCCGAGCGTTGCCGTATGCTGCTCCGGGAGGCGAGAGAAGGGTACCTGGCGCTCTCGCGTGGTGCTCTCCCGATTGTCCTGCCGGTGAGCTGCGCCCTCGCCGGCGAGTCCCTACTCCTGCGGGCGAGACCGACCTCATTCGACCGGCTCACCGCACAACCGGGCGTCGTGGCGTTCGCGACGACCATCCTGAGCGAGGACGGCACCGCCAGGTGGGAGGTACTGGTCCAGGGAAGAGCCGAGATCGTACTGAACCCGGCCGCAGATGTCCCTCAGCGACTGCCCCTCATAGACAGCAGCCAGACCACCGTCTTCCGCGTGGCCCTGGAGCTCCAGACCGGGTGGCAGTATGGTCCAGGCTTCTAGGCGGCGGAGTTGCCCGCGCTCTTGATCGGAGACGTGCCGGGCCGAGATCGCCGAGGGCGATCTCAGCGGAAATCTGGTGGCGCGCGCCAGCGGTATGAGGTCGTTCGCGACCGCTAGCTGGACGTTGCGACTGGGCGGGAGCCTGGGGGGACGGAGGATACCCCGCTGGTCGCTGTGCCATCGCCACAGCGGGGCGGGTGGCCTTCCACCGGGTCTATTTGGCCCGCCTCAACTGACCTCTAAGCCGGGGGCTCGGCAGGGACGGGCACCCTCCACTCGAGCATCGTCCCTCCTCCCGGTGAAGGTGCCACTTCGAGTTGGCCTCGCAACAGCTGAGCGCGTGCACGGGCATTGGCGATCCCGCTCAGGTGACCAGGTCGGGTTATGCCGATGCCATTGTCGACGACCTCCACGCCGAGCTCGTCGTCGACGCTGACTGTCACCTCGACCCGGCTGGCTTGGGCGTGACGGGCGGCGTTGGAAAGCGCTTCTCGCAGCACGGCCGCTGCTTCTAGCTGCACTTGGACGGGCAGCTCTTTGTTGTCTCTCGCCTGAAAGGAGAACCCGGGCTTGAAACCGAGCGCTTCGGTCGCCTCCTCCACGACGGCTGCCAGCCTCGCCCGCAGGCCCATTCCCGGCGGCGCCTCGAGGGCGAAGATCGCCTCTCGAATCTCCTTGATGGTCGTGTCGAGGTCATCGATGGTGGACGCCACCCGTTCCGCGGCGCTGTCGCTGTCGATCAACCCCAGGGCTCCCTGCAGGCGTAGCCCCGCTCCGAAGAGACGCTGTATGACGAGGTCGTGCAGGTCTCGCGCGATGCGCTCTCGGTCTGCTGAGATGAGCAGCCGGTCCCGCTCGGCGCGGATGCTGGCCAGCTCCAGAGCGAGCACTGCCTGGGTGGCCAGAGCGGTGAGAACCTGCTGTTCGTCTTCCTGCCTCGGGGCCGGTCTCGGCCAGGCGACGGCGAGCACGCCATTACGAAGGGGGAGGGGGCTGCCGGCCTGGAACGGCAGCGCCACCGTCCTCGTCTCGAGACCGTCCTCGATGTGGGTGGCGGGGGCCCGTCCTGCCGGGGCCGGTGCCTCCAGAGCGCGTAGTGCGCTCGGGTCCCCGGACCAACCTTCAGTAGTGAGCCGGTCACCGACTCCGATGAGCACCGCCGCCGCCCTCGCTTGGGAGAGCTCGACCGCCCACTTGCACACGAGGTCGAGCGACACTCGTGCCGGCGCATCAGAGAGGAAGCTGAGGCGTATTTCCGCGGTGGCCTGCTGCCAGAGCGCCTGGCGCCTCAACTGTGCCTCCGCCGCCTTGCGGATGGTGATATCGCGGACCAGCACCGAGTAGCCCGCCTGGTCGCTCGGCCCCAACAGGGACGTGGAGATCGCTACGTCGACTGGGGAACCCTTGGCGGTCTGCCATCGTGTGTCGTGGGAGGGAGCCGACCGTCCCGAACGCGCCGCGTCGAGCAGTGCCTCGAACACGGGGTCGTCCGGGAAGAACTGGCTGATGTGGCGGCCCACCGCTGAGGCACGAGGGTAGCCGAACATCGCCTCGGCGGCCGGGTTCCAGCTGGTTATGACACCGTGCCGGGTTATGGAAAAAATGGCGTCTGCCGAGGACTGGACTATGGCGGCGAGCTGGGCTTCGGCAGAGTGCGAGGCCTTCCTTTCCGTTATGTCGCGCACAGCCGCGACGACAAGTGGCCCGCGAGCTCCACTGATGGGCGCCAGGCTGATGTCCACTGGGAACTCCGTGCCGTCGCGGCGGCGGGCGTAAAGGTCAAGCCCTGCCCCCATAGGCCGGGCGTGGGGGCTCAGGACGTAAGCCGCCCGCTGTCGGCGGTGGGCGTGCCGATACCTCTCCGGTACCAACATCTCGACCGACTTGCCTTCCAGTTCGGAGGCAGGGTAGCCGAAAAAGCTCTCGGTACGGGTGTTGACGGCGACTATGGTGCCATTGCCGTCCACCATGATGGCGGCATCGGGCATGAGTGAAAGTAGGGTCCCGAGCAGGTCGGTACCCTGACCCGGCGCCGAGGGCCGGTCGGGCTGGGAGAGCTCGTCCTGGGGGGCCATCCTCCTCGTGATCCTACCGTTTACCAGTCGAAAGGGCCTGGCCGTCGCCACTGCGGGCCAAAGGGCGCTGCCGGTCATCGTCCCCGACCGCCCGGATAACCCGCCATGCCCGCTGACTACTGGCGGGCCCGGCCCCTCCAATTGTCACCCGGTCCGGTCGAGCTGGCTGGAGGCGGAACTAGGTTCCCGGGCGCCGCTCCGCCTGCCCCGCCCGCGCTCGCGTGGCGTA
>JBOGGK010000099.1:0-14826 GCA_050744045.1 Acidimicrobiales bacterium
CGCTCACGCCGTTAGGTGACTCCGTCCTCCTCGACGGTGATCACGGTGACGAGGTAGCCGGCGCTGGTCGAGTTGCCGATAGTTCTCACCGAGCGTCGCGTCCTGCTGGCCGGATCGGGATCGATACGGAGAGCGTCGGGGTCTTGGAGCGCCTCGTTCGCCCATTCTTCTTCTATCCCATGGCGTTCTCGCATGTAGTCGGCCCGGTAGGACCAGTCCACTGCTGCCACTAGGCGAGTGTACTACGAAGTACGACGAGATGCTACAGATATGTAACTGCGCGCCGGCCGGCGCCCCCGACCCTGGGTGTTGGCTTGGCCTCCTCACCCGTCACCTGTGGAGGCACTCATGACAAGATTGCATCCGACGGCCCAACTACTGGCATCGTGGGACGAGCCGATCGCACCCGACGAGGCCGAACTCGCGTCCCAGTGCTCATCGGTGCGCCGCAATGAGCCGCCACCCGGGCGCGGGTCGACTCCAGACCTTGGCCCTCGTCACCGAGGCGCCCCCCTTCACGCCGAGGGCGAAGAAGGTCCTCGAACTGGCGCTGAGCGAGGCACTGGAGCTCGGCCACAACTACATAGGCCCCGGGCACATCCTCCTCGGCCCCGTGCGGGAGGGGGAGGGAGTGGGTGCCCAGGTGCTCGTGAAGCTGGGCGCAGACCTGTCACGCCGGCGCCAGCAGGTCATCGAGCTCCTGGCGGAGGCCCCGAGGCCGCCTCCGGGCCGGCGAGGCGAGGGCCGTGCTCGAGCGCCTCCGAACTTCCTGACCGCCAACACCCGGCGCGGTCAAGCATGGGTGCGGCAGACGCCGGCATTTACCTCCGTGCGTAAGCTACCGGACGAACCGAAAGAGGCCCCGCCGTCGCGCGCCCAGGCGATCGGCGAACGGTTGCGGTCAGCCAAAGAATTAGTCCAAGGCGGGCCACTCTCGTCAACCTGATCAATTTTGCGTGGATTGTGACACGGGGGCCTAGTTGGCGACGGCGTGGGGCGACGACGTCGTTCAAGTTCGGGCTCGCCCAGGTTGTCGCCACTGCCTCAAGGTCGCCATTCGGAGCTTGGAACTGGGCGAGCGCAGGTCGCCTCGAACTTGCCGAGCCACCCGCCGAGACGGCGCGGATCCGTGAGGGCGGACCACAGGTCGTCGATACTCGTGTCGAATCGGTCCTCCATGCGGACAATGCCTCTGCCGTCTGCTGACAGCAAACTGCCCAGGAGGCGCCCGCCTGGAGGGGTATTGCCCTCACTCTGACTCCGGGTTGTTGGCATCTTCTCAGCTCAGATGGCACTTGCTCGAGCCGCATCGGCGTTCAGCGTGCCAGGGCATTCCGGGGTACGCACTCAAACGGCACGGAGCAATCTGGGACAACAAGAGGAACGAAGAGGAGTACAACATCAGCTACAACCAGTAGTAGGCGGCGAATACGCGCTGGCGACGAGAACCCAGCCCGCCGCGTGGCATGCGACTCGGTCGTGGTCAGTGACAGGGCGGAGAGTAGGGTGCACCTTGCACGTACTCTGCCCATTCGGCGCGGGTTACCGGGCTCACAGTCAGCGAGCAGATCCGGGCGGCGACCTCTGAGGGACGGTAGTCCCAAAAGGTCAGTGCCTGGTCGGACCCGCTGGCGACGAGCGTGTGGCCGTTGGGGCTGAAGGTTACATCGAAGACCTGGCCCGTGGCCGCACTGAGGTCAGCGAGGACAGCGGGGTGCGCGGGGTCTGAGATGTCCCACAACCAGACAGCCCGGTCGACCGTGCTCGCGGCCAGCGTGTGCCCGCCGGGGCTCACCGACAACGAGTACACGTAGCTCGTAGGACCGGTGAGCGGGCCGCCCAGCGGGCGGGGACTGCCTGGCCCAGCTACGTCCCATAAGCGGACAGTGTCGTCGGCGCTGCCCGCAATGAGGGTGCGCCCGTCAGGAGTGAACGTTACGCACTCGGCGTAGCTGGCGAAGCCGCCCAGCACCGCCACCCGGTTTGGGTGCCGAGGGCGGGAGATGTCCCAAAGCCATACCTTGTCGTCAGTACTCGCCGCGGCGAGCAATCGTCCATTAGGGCTAAAGGCGACCCCGAGGATGTAGCCGTTCGCCACCAGAGTGGAGAGGGCAAGGGGGTGGGCCGGGTTGCTCACGTCCCACAGGTGAACCCGGCCCGAGTTGTCGCCGCTCGCCAGGACCGTGCCGGTCGAGTTGAGCACCAGTTGCTCGAGCGGGGGCGTGGCGCTCGAGAGGGGCGGGCCGACGAGCTTCGGGCTGCGAGGGTTCGCCAGGCTGACCAGCTGGGTTCGGGCGGCCGTGTCCCCCACCGCCAGCAGCTCCCCACCGGGGCCAAGGGCTCCCACACCTGCCACGGGCCCGAAGCTCGCCGGCATCGTCACATCGCCGATGTGCACGGGCCGCCAAGGGTCGGCGACGTCCCAAAGGGCCACATCGCCGGCCCGCCCACCACTTACCGCAGCCAGCATGCTCCCGTCGGCTGTGTAGTCGACCGTGAAGACGGCTCCGCGAGTGAGATATGTGCTGGGCGGCGGCATCGACCACAACCGCACGGTGCCGTCTGCGTCGGCCGTGACGAGGGTGGTGCCTTTGGGCAAGAAGGATGCCGCCGTAACGGGGGCAGGGTGCTCGAGGACGGCGAGGGGCGCCCAGCTAGTGGTGCTCCACTCCCGCAGTGAGTTGTCCGAGCTCCCCGCGACCAGGTCCCCGCCGTTGGGAGCAAAGGCGACCGAATCTACCCAGCTCGTGAAGCCACCGAGCGGGGCCCGCGCGGAGTGGGCAATCCCCGACGGGGCCACGGCGAAGACGCGCACGACGTTGTCTTCGCCGCCCGTGGCTAAGAGATCGCCGTCCGGGCTGAAGGCGAGCGACGTCAGCTGGGCGTCACCGGACCCGCGGACTACCTGCGCCCGGTGCTCGCCCGTGCGCCACACGAGAAGGGTCCCGCCGGCGCCTGCGGCCGCGAGCAGACGGCCGTCCGGGCTGTACCCCACGGCCTGCAAACCTCTGCCGTCCGGGGCGTGGACCAACCCGACGAGAGAGGGCCTGGTGAGATCGGAGAGGTCCCACTCGCGCACGCTGCCGTCGTTGCTCGCCGCCGCGAGCGACCGGCCTCCCGGGCTGAAGGTGACCCCGTAGACCGTGCTGCTGAAGCCTCCCAAGGTGGCGAGGCGCGTTGGGCGACTTGGGTCGGACAGGTCGAACAGCGCCACCGTGCCGTTCGTCCCGCCGGTTGCGAGCAACCGCCCGTTCGGGCTGAGCGCCACGGTGAAGGTCTCCGTCGGCGGTCTCGCAACGTGCAACGTCGCCAGCGCAAGGGGGCGCGTGACGCCCAGCGCGTAGAGCTTGACGTCATCGGTGGCGGACTGGGCCACGGCGAGCAAGTGACCACGGTTGCCGGTGGCCAGGAACGTCGGCCCCGCAGGCCCAAGGATACGGGCGGGCATCTCCGACGCCGACGCGTCAAGGAGCATCGAGCGCGCCTGGACCGTCGGTGAGATCCGGTAGGCAACAAGAGCGAGCTGCATTGCCAGGGCCGGGTCCGTGGCCTCGAGCTGGCTGGCCTCTATCGCCACCTGGCGAGAGAGCGCTTCGTTGCCGATCTTTTCCGCGACGGACCTAGCGTCAAGAGCGAAGCCAGCGAGCACGCTCGCCGCCACGGCGAGGGCGGCGACGAGCGCCAGGAGCTGTCGGGTGCGCCGGGTGCGGCGCCGGGAACTGCGGCGCTCAGCGGCTTCCAGGGTCTGGCTGGCCTCGAGGAACTCGCGCTCGGAGCGGTTCAGGTCGTCGCCGCGACCGGCCTCGTTGGCCCACTCCGAGGTCAGTGCCAGGCGAGTGCCGCGCTGCAGGAGGGACGGGTCTTTCTCGGCCGCGAACCAGGCGTTGGCGCCGTCGGAAAGCTCGTGGTGCAGGCGGAGGCCGGCACGGTCGGAATCAAGCCAGTCGGCCAGGCGTGGCCACGCGGACAGGAGGGCCTCATGGCTGACTTGGGCCCCAGAGGCATCGGCGGTGACCAGGCGGGCGCTGACGAAGAGGCTGAGCACGGCGGTCGCGCCTTCACCCAGCTGCTTGAGTTCGGGGCTGGTCATACGGCGACGAGTGAAAGGTACGTCGTCTTCGACGTTGACGAGCCGGCAGAAAATGCGCCGGGTGAGGTCTTGTTCGGTGGCATCGAGGGCCAGGTAGAGCTCCTCGGCGCTCTGGCGTATCGCGCCACGCAGGCCGCCAGCGGCGAGGTAGGCCGCCACCGTCAGTTGGTTACGCTGGGCCCGCTCCCAGGTGGCGAGAAGGGAATGAGAAAGAAGGGGTAGGACCCCGGCGTCATGGGCGAACCCCGTTGGGCTACGCGGGGCGAGATCGGCGAGGAGCAGTTCCACGAGCCCGTCTTCCACGCTCACCCCCGCGTTCTGAGCCGGGTGGACAATGGCGTCGCGTACCTCAGGTTGCGTCATCGGCCCGACCAGCACCTGGTTGTCCCGGAGACCGGCGAGGAGCACCGGCTCCATGGTGGCAGCTTCATAGAAGTCGGCGCGCAGTACGGCGCCAACCACGCCTCTTCTCTGCTCGAGGCCGACGAGGCGCGCGAGGAAGCGGCTGCGCTCCTCCTCTGTCAGCCGGAAGACCTCTTCGAGCTGGTCAACGACGAGGAGCAACGGGGCTCCAGAGGCCGAGGTCAGGAGGCTCTCGAGTGCCTCTAGAGGCGAGGGCCCGGGTGTGATTACCTCCGCCGCCCAGTGCCGGCCCGCGCTGTCGAGGGCGCCGGCACGTACCGCCGGGACCACGCCAGCCCGCAGCAAGGACGACTTGCCCGACCCCGACGGCCCGACGACAACGAGCAGCCTGCTCTTTTCGCCGCCATTGTCGTACAGCTTGGCGAGGCTCTCCAGCACTTCGCTCGTGGCCGCCTCTCGTCCGCAGAACAGCTCGGCGTCCTCGGCCTGGTACGGCTCGAGGCCGCGGTAAGGAGCGGCAGCGCGTGCCACTCTTCCGTCCGACGAGAGCCGCGCCCGAGCGAGGGCGTCAAGCCAAGGTCCGAGCTCGTCTCCCGCCACCCCGCAGGCTTGGAGCAGCGAGCGGAAGAGGTCCAGGTACGAAGGCCCGGGCAGGTGGCGGCCGCTGAAGTACCCGCCCAGGGTCGCCGCCGGCACGTTGAGGCGGCTCGCCAGGTCGCGCACGGTCATCCCGCTGCGGACCCTGAGGACTGTCAACTCGCGAGCCAGCTCAGCGCGGGTCCGCACGGCGTCGGCCGTGACCTGCGAACCTGTGGCTCGTTCCACTTCCCGGTGCTGATCTTGCCAGACCGTCCTGCCGTCGACAACCTCCCTTCTCGGCCGAGAGGCGCCACCCCAGTCAGCCTGGACCAGCTCACCGGCCTGCCGAGCTCCCCGGCGGGTGGTTCACTGAGCCGTCACCGGGACCCCCGTCTCCCCTCGCCTTTGGCGCCTGTACGGGCTTGTACGGAGTTGCCGATCCCAGTCGGGGCTGCCCGCGGGCCCTAGGTACAGTGACGCCACCATTCGGCCGAGCCCGCCCCCCATGGCCAGCCATCGACCGCATCCGTTTGGTACCACAGCGCAACAACCTGCACCGTCAGGCTCCCTACAGCTGGAGGTAGGAAGGTGAGCTTATTGAGCGTCCACAGGAGGAGTTTTAGTCGTCTCGTGGCACTGACCGCTGCAATGGCGACGTCGACCTGCCTAGCTGCACCCGCCTACGCGGCATCGCCATCGTGGGCAACGGTGAGCATCGTCACCCCTGGGCCCCACCCCGACTTTTCCACCATCACCTGTCTGTCGAAGACGGACTGCTGGTCGCCCGGTTATGGCACGGTCACACGCAAAGGGATCGCCTCGACGTACGCGGTAATGGAGCACTGGGCGGGGACCAGGTGGGCGCCCGTGGCCACCCCGCCCCTCGGGGCCGAGCTCGGCAGGGTCGATTGCGCGAGCGCCGCCGAATGTTGGGTTGCGGGTTACGCGGAGGCTTCGAGTGGCCTCGACACCCCGGTACTCGAACACTGGGGCGGTGCGACATGGACCAAGGTCTCGCTGCCGTCAATTGCCGCCGACAAGCAGTCGTACCTCGACTCCGTAACCTGCCTGTCGCGGTCGGACTGTTTCGCGTTGGGCGGTGCCGGAGCAGGCGCTAACACGCCGTTCCACCCCATAGTGCTCCATTTCGACGGGACCACATGGTCGGTATCGGCCAACGTGCGGGTACCGAAGGGTTACAAGAGCGCAGATCTGGAGCAGATGCGTTGCCCGACGCCCACGACCTGTATCGCCGTAGGAGTAGAGATCCCCGAGGGCTCGTACTTCGACCGAGTTTACTCGCAGGTATTACACGGGTCGACCTGGGAAATCGTTCAGATGCCTCAGCCGTACCATATGCAGTTCTCGTACTCCGACGCGGCCGACCTCAGTTGCTCGCCGGGTCAATGTGTGGCCCCGGTCGATGCCACACCCGACGCCAACGGCAAGACCATTGAGACCCCCTTCCTGGAAGTCTGGGACGGCACATCGTGGAGCCTGCTCAGCGCCCGCCCAGCCTCGGTGAGGCCTTTCGGGGACTTCACCGATCTGGCCTGTTCGGCCGCTAACAACTGCTGGGCGACCATGTCGGCGGGTAGCGGCGGCGAGGTCAATGAGTGGTTGGGAGGCCAGTCGTGGAGAGCGGGGGCAGTACCGGGGGCAGCGAGCTCGAGTTTTGATGCCGTGGCTTGCGTACCGGGCAGCGCGTGCTTCGTCTTGGGCGCGAACCGGAAGGGCGAGGCCATAGCTGAGCGGCTGGCGGCCGGTCCCTAGCGAGGCTCGTGAAGAACAACCTGCCAATTGCCTTGAGTGACCAGAAAGGGAACAGTGGAGCAAAAACTATTTACCCGGCGTCACTGTCTGGCCGCGACCATCGCGGCAAGCTCGATGCTCGTTACTCTTGCGCTCGGGACGGCGTCGCCGAGCACGGCTGCGGCCCCGGGGCTCACCTGGGTACCGGTGCCTGTCCAGGCGCCCGGTGTTCCCCTAGGGAACGGGTCATCTGGGGCGTTGTTGTCGACGGGCAACGTCGCTTGCCTCTCGAAAACGGACTGCACGGTCGCCGGCTATCTCGAGACCTTTGGGCAGACCGCTACGGCTCCCCCGCAGACTCTCCACGCAGTGGTTTGGCACTGGGACGGCACTCAGTGGTCGTTACAGCACACCGGGATGAGCGGGTCGGTGGGACTGGTCGACACGTCGTGCCTGACAGCGGACGACTGCTGGACAGTCGGCGCCTATTTCACGGGCAAACAGTTGGCCACCGCGAACGGCTTGATCGAGCACTACAACGGGCGGACTTGGGCACCGGCGACCATACCCGACCCGGTAGGAGCGGCCTTCAGTGGCATCTACTGCACTTCGCCCAGAGACTGCGTCGCTGCAGGCAGCCGCCAGACTTCCAAGGTTTCGGCGGTCGCCCTCATCTATAAGTGGGATGGCAAGTCCTGGTCAGATGTAGCCACCCCGAACCCTACGGGGGCCCTATGGGCTGAACTGGATTCCGTGCACTGCTTCAGCGCCACAGAGTGCCTCGTCCTCGGCGACGCCGACAACAGCGTCAAGGCCTCCGGTTATTTCTTTGTGGAAGATTTCAACGGCAAGTCATGGGCGCTGGGTGCTGTGAAAAATACGGTGCAGTTCAACCTCGGAAACGAAACAGGGCTATTCGGGTTGTCCTGCCCAAAAGCGAACAGCTGCCTCGCCGTCGGGAGCGCCTTGGGCTACACCCATGGCGAACTCGGGGCAGATTTCCCAGCCGGAGTGGCCGAGGCATGGGGAGGCTCAACTTGGAAGGCCGTCCAGGTGCCGAGATCTCCCGCTCTGGGCAGCTATGTCACGTACCAGGACTCGTGCCTCGCACCAGGCAATTGTTGGGCAGTAGCCGGCTACCCCGGTATCGTCGGCATGGACCATCCCGTGCCGCTCTTGCATTGGAACGGCACCAGTTTCAGCGTGACGACCTTGGGTATGCACGGTTACATGGCAGCGATCGGCTGCCTCAATACTGCATCGGGAGCTTGGTGCGTGACCCTCGGCGAGTCGGTCAGCAAGTCCAAGGGGGCCCCTAATCAGCCTCGGGCGAGCTTCGCCGGCGGTTATTTCGCGTGACCAAATCTCCAGCGCCTCTCGCGGCGCCCTCGCCCGCGGCGACGGCTTGAGCTTCGGCATGAGCACCGCCATGCACACAATAAACCGAAGGCCCCGTGGCTCGACCATCTTCGCTTCATCGGGCACTTCGTCGCGCGAGGTTTTGCCTGGTCCTCGCGGGGCTGTTGGCACCCGGGCTGGCAGTTGTCGGGACCACTCCCGCCGTTGCGTCGCTGATCGGCTGCGACGTCGAGGTGGCGCCGGGGGCCAGGCTCACGATTGCCCCCAAAACCGGGGTCAAGTTCGGGGGTGCCGGCCTCATCTACGTGGCGCCTCGAGCCAGCCTGGTAACGGACGGCTGCCCGGGACCGCGCCCCCGGCCACGGCACAAACCTCCCAAGGTTGTGTGCCCTAGGCAGCCGATCGTGTTTACCAGCGCCTACGACGACACCGTCGGAGGCGCCACTTCACCGCCAGGCACAGGGACCCCGGCGGTCTCCTACGGTTCTGCCATCGAGAACTTGCTTTTTCGAGGGAGTCGACGACAAGCAGCTTGCGTAGCCGTCACGTTACTCATTGGCGGGTTTGGTCATCTGCGACTCCTGAGGCAGAAAGGCTACAAGGGGCATGGTCCGGGGTCACGCTCTCTACCGCTGTTACAGGACCAACGACTACGCCGTGCCGGGTCACCACGGGCCTCCCTCGCCAGCCCCGCGGCCTCGTTCCCCCTGGCAGCGTCGATGTCGGCCAAGACGACCCTGCAGCCAACAGCAGCCAGCCTGAGCGCGATGGCCCGTCCGCCGCCGACCGCGGCCCCAGTGACCACGGCCCCTCTGCCCGTCAGTTCCATTGCCAGTCCCGAGCTGGAGCACGGTGGTGCAGGCGGCGCCCCGATGTAACGGCCTGTGCCCGGCGGGCGGCCACTATCAATCTGGTTGGCATACGTATTGGCACATCTCGGAGGTCCTCAAGTACGTCGCCGAGCCTTGAAGCCGTTCAGCCCCGATCGAGATCGAGCGCAGTGACCAGTTCCTTGGGTGCAACGGTGCGGAAGGCTTCTCGGCAGGCAGCCGTCAGTTCCGTCCGGTCGATGTCGCGATCTAGTCGTATCCCGACCCAGCCGCGTCCTCCTACGTAGGGTGGCCGGAAGGACCGCCCGGGTCGGTCGTGACGCGCTCGTCCTGGGCTCCCGGCGGCGCAGCGCACCACAGATGGGGGAAGGCATGTCCGTGGTGACCGTCGGGCCACAGCACCGAGAACTGCTTGCCCACAAAGAATGCAGGGGCCCCATGACTTTGTCGTTCTGTCACGCCTGGAAGAGCCATGCAAATGGCGCGGACGCGCTCTTCGAGGTCGGAGCCGCCCATTGACCGGAAGCTAGCGCCCGCCGCCGGCGAACACCGAACGTACCGAACGCGCGTGCTGTCTCCCCGCCCCGGGGGGGGACCTGGCCAAACGGGCCAGTCGAGCTGGTGCTCTGGAACTCGCACCCGTCGTCCGTGCTCCTGCGCCTCGCTTCGCCCCGTCGCGTCTCCCCGGCTATAGCGGAAGACCTTTTGGGGGAAGATCACGACGGTTTCAGACTCAGATCGCAAGTCGGCGTACCAGCCCGGCCTGTGCTATCGCGTCCACCAGTACATCAACATCCGCAGCGGCAACCGCGAAGGCGATGTTTGTCCACTCCGTCGGTTGGTCGCTGCTTCTCTCGGCGGGGGCGTGCGGGGTGACCTTGGAGACGACCAGCCGCGGGTCATCGAGGGCCGTGCCGGTCCGAAGGCTCTCCGCGATGAGCGTCCGTTGGAACATGCGAAGCTTCTCCCTTCCCCTTCCCCTTCCCCTCCCCCGCACCTGCGTAGAGGTTCCCAGCGGTTCGATTGCCAACCGTGACTGTAAAGCACTATGGCTGACATCTTGTGTCAGCCAGAGGGGCTAGCATCACACCGGTGCGGGCCGACCGGCTGCTCTCGTTGTTGGTCCGCCTCCAAGCGAGAGGGAAGATGACCGCAGCCGAGTTCGCTGACGAGCTCGAAGTGTCCGTCCGCACCGTGTACCGGGACCTCGAGGCCCTGAGCGGCGCTGGCGTGCCGGTGTTCGCGGCGTAACTGTTCACGTGGTCTGACGGGTGTTCGGTTGGCAAGCTTGAAAAATCGCGCGTGACGGGCGCGTTTGTAGCGCCGTGGTACTCGCGTTGTGCCCAGCACGGTGCTGAAATTTTAGGCGTGGCGGACGATGGGGGCGAAGGGGCTGTCTCGCCATCGTTTGAGGAACTGCGAGCGGAGAACGCTCGCCTGCAGGCTGTGATCGTTGAGATGGAAGTCCGGCATAGCGAGGTAGTCCGGGCCCAGGCCGAGATGATCGATCGACTCGAGGCCAAGGTGGCCGATCTCGAGCGCCGGTTGGGTCAGACCTCGGGGAACTCGTCGTTGCCGTCGTCGCGCGATCCCGCCGGGCGACGCCAACGCCAGGCCCGACAGCGCGCCGAAAGGTTGGATCGGACGGGCGGACCCGAACGCAGGCGGGGAAAGCAAGCCGGGGCCAAGGGCAAGGGCCTGGAGATGTCGCCCGACCCGGAGTTGATCGTCGATAATAAGCCCGAGGTCTGCGAGTCCTGAGGAGACGATCTCGATCCCGGCCCCAGCGACGAGGGTTACACGTGCCGTCAGGTGGTCGAGCTGCCCGAGGTCCGCCCGGTGGTCACCGAGCATCGCGCCCACCGTCGGCGCTGCCGTTGCGGACATGTCAGTGCCGGGGTGTTCCCCGAAGACGTGAGGGTCGCGATCAGTTATGGTCCGCGGGTCAAGGCTGTGGTGGCCTATCTGCTGGCCCGCCAGCATCACGCTCGGATCGCGGCCCTCCAGGGCCAGCTCGCTTATGCGCTCAAGCACGGGGAAGTGGCCGCGGTCAAGACGGTCCTGCGAGAGCTGGTCGCCTCGATCGAGGTCCACAACCACAGGCTGGTGCGACCTAATTTTCGCGTTCCTTCCGCGGTTTGAACACGGTCAGGACTGGCAACCCAACGGGATTCGAACCCGTGCCGCCGCCTTGAAAGGGAGCCTGCGCAGGGTCGACTACCAGGGATGTAATTCTGAAGAGCCCGGTGAGAGGCGATTTTTGTTGACCGGTAGCGACCGCCGCAGACCGCTCCTGACCGTTCGTTAGGTCCCGTTCTGGTCATGCCGAAGCGAATTGCCGATCGCTATCCTTCACCGCATTTTTTTGGGGGCAGGCGCCGATGAGACGGCTTGGGCTGCGATGGCCACCATGCGCTCGGCGGCAGTCACCGCGGCCTTGGCGTCGACGGCGCGAATAGGGGTGGGGTCGTACTCGGCCCGGGTCTTGAGCGGGAGCAACCGGCGAAAATGACGGGCGGCCTGCTTCCCGTCCTCCCCGGCTAGCTCCAGGTGGGAGGTGGCTTGGGAATGCTCTCCCCGCCACACCATCCGGGAACGGAGGGCGGCGATCGCGTCGGCAGCCAGGATGCCGGCGTGGACGGCGTTGCCGACGGCCGCGGTGTTGTTGGCAAGCTCCAGGGAGTCCTTGGCCGCACGCAGGAACTCCCTTGCCTTGGCGAGGTAGGCCGTTGCCTCCGCTGCGCCAGCCGGCCGGGTCTGGGCTCCTGGTCGGGGCATTGTCAGGCAGCTCTCGCCAGGTCAGCGAGACTTGAGCCGACGAGCACGATGCCTTCGGCGGCGATGTCCGCCCACACCGAGGGGGCCTCCGCCTTGAGCAGGTCCGGGACTTCCTCGGCGGCAGCCTCGACCAGGTTTACGGGGTTACCGAGGGCTCGGGCGGCGCTGTCCGCCCAGTGGCCGAGCGAGTCGGTCCAAGTGTCAACGTCGTCGCCTCCCAGGGTCGGAGGCCGAACGGCCAGCACGTCGACGTCGCTGTGCACGTCCGCCTCTCCCCGAGCAAAGGAACCGAAGACCACAAGGCTCGCCGGTGGCGGCACGATCTCTACAGCAAGGGCGCGAAGACGCTCGAGGCCAGATTGCCGCAGACGGGCCACCGTGACCAGAGCTTGGGCGCCGAGGTTTTCCCTGACTAGCCGCACAAGAGCCACCGGCGGGACGTCGCGCCGTTCGACCACGCCCAGCTCGACTAGGCGCCCGAGGACAACCGACGTCTGTTGGGGGCTCACACCGGCCAGCTCGGCGACGCCCCGCATGGTTAGCTCTGCCTCCGTCCGGGCCAAGACGGCGACCACGCGTCCTTGGGCCCCGGGGATCAGGGCCTCGACCGGGTGTGAGTAGTCCACCGAGGCCATCATACAAGGAATCAGACATACGTCTGTCTTATGCGGGCAGCGCGGGTGACGGCCCGGCGGTCCTTCGTGGCGATCTCGCCTCTACCGGCCGGGAAGCATCTGGGGTCCTGGTGCCTCGACCTGGCACTGCCTCCAGCCCCACCGTCGCCGACACCCTCACCTGAACCGCGAGGAGTATCCGCCGATATGCAGGTTCCCCCTGCAGGAGCCCAGCTTTCTTGACGCGCACATAAGACGGCATTATGAGGTCATTGTCGACGCTCTTCGTAGTACCGCCACATCTTCGGTCCCTGCGGCAGGCAGAAAATACAGCTGGGAACCTCCGACCGAGGGTTCGAACACGGTCAGGACTGGCACCCCCAACGGGATTCGAACCCGTGCCGCCGCCTTGAAAGGGCGGTGTCCTCGGCCGCTAGACGATGGGGGCGGGGGACTTTGATTCTACGCTGGAGTCGAGCTCGCCGACGCGTCGAGCCGGCGGCACGGGGCCACAGGGCAGCGCTCGACCCGGGGTCTCGACAGGAAGCCTACGGGGTAACCGGGTGCAAGGAGTGACAGCGGGCGCGTTGGCCGCTGCTTTTAGGAAGCTTTTGCACCGGGAAGCCCTCTTGCACCTGGAAACCGCCCCCCGAGCCCCCCGAGCCCTCCGCCCCTTGCCCGGCCTCGCCGCACCCCCGAGACCTCCCCGAGCCCCGTCGCGCCCCGCCGAGCCCACCGCACCCCGCCGGCAACTAGGCCCGCAGCTCCCAGGTGGTGCCCGCCGGCGCGTCCCGCACCTCGACCCCGAGCTCACCCAGGCTCTGGCGGATCCGGTCGGCGTCCGCATAGCGCCGGCTGCGCCGCGCCTCCTCGCGCTCGACCAAGAGGGCCTCGGCCCAAGGGCTCGCGACTTCACGGGGGTCGGCGAGGCCGCCGGCGGCGAACTGGCCCAAGCGCAGCACCATCCGGCGGAGGGCAGCACGGGCGCGGTCCAGCTCGTCGGACTGGAAGGTGTCGGCCGACCAGGCGTGGACGACCGCTTCCAGCTCCAGCGCCGCCTCGGTTGCCGCATCGGAGTCCCGGCGGGCCACGGCGCCATCGAAAGCGGCACCCAACCGGGCCACCTCGGCCAGCAGCGGGCTGCGGGCGGTGCCGACGCCCTCCGGACCGACGGCCTCCGAAGCCACGCCCTCCGAAGCCACGCCCTCCGAAGGCATGGCTCGAGAAAGCGCGGCCTGAGAAGGCGCGGCCTCCGCCAACCTGTTCTCACAAGGCGCGGCTCGCGAAACCTTGGCCACTCCGGCCCCGCCGACGTATGAGCCCGGTCCGCCCGCCCTGCCACCCGCCCGTCGCCCGACCTCGCCGGCCAGCCCCACCAGCTCTTCGACCTTCAGGGTCTCACCGGCCGGCACCGCAGCCGAGCGCCCATGGCAGCGGACGGTGACGCTGCCCAGTCCGCCGATGCTCACTTCCCCGGCCGACAGGTCGAACGTGCACACGGTGTGCTCGTCCACCCCGAGCACCCACGCCTCGGGCGGGAGCTGCGACTCCAGGTAGCGCAGCCGGCCCTCGCCCAGGTAGCAGTAGCGGGTGTCGTGCGTCCCCCCCTCGGCGTTGTTGTAGTGGGGGATGACTGCGACGTTCAGCCCTGCCGGCGCCAACAGGTCGAGCCCCTCGGCCCAGGCCGGATCAGCACCCGCTTTGTAGATTTCGTAAACTGGGACCGTCCAGCACCCGAGGGTCAGCGCCGCCGCCGACGAAAAGACGATGCAGCCCCCCGAGGCGAGCTTTTCTGCCAGGAACTGGGGCACGACGGTGGGGCACCACTGCCGCAACGCGTAGGTCGGGCTGCCTGGCCCGGCAAAAAGCCACCGCGCTTCCCCGACTCGTGCCAAGCCGCGTTCCAAGGCCAGCGCATCGGCTCCCTCGGTGCGCGCCAAACCAGCGACTTCGACGGCTTGGCCGACGCTCTCGCGGAAATAGGCCACGGCGCGGGCCGAGATGTCAGCCGCGTTGGACTGGAACCCGTAGGGTGTGTCGACGAGCACAGCGGGGCCGGCAGAGGCGGGAAGGCGCCTGAACAGCTCCCGGTGCGTCTTCACCATGGTGGGCGTGGTCTCGCCCGAGCCCATGATGGCAAGCAGGCGGGCGGGCGCGGTCACGGTCGTAACGTCGAGCGGGGCGATTCAGCCCGCCTTGTCGGGCCCGGCGCTCTCGGGGGTGATGGCGAGGATGACGCGGCGCTGGCTGACCATGTCGCGTTCGAACTCGGCCCAGTCGGGGTGCTCGCCGGCTACCTGCACGTATGTGAAGCGCAGCAGGGCCATGGCCGCTGGGAGCTCGACGATCCCCGCCCTCCCGTCGACCTGGGCCCATTGGCCGAAGAACCCGTCGCTGATGGCACATATCGAGACATGTGGGTCACGCCTTATGTTGCGGACCTTCATAGCCCCTGTGCGGG
>JBOGGK010000100.1:0-10398 GCA_050744045.1 Acidimicrobiales bacterium
GGCGGCGCAGGCCAGGCTGGCCGGGCACGACACCCCAGCCAGGACGTTGTCCTCGGGGGCGCGAGTGTCGAAGCTGGAGGCGACCGACCAAGTAGTGCCGGAGAGCACCTCGACCAGGGCCCGGGCCGACGCCACGCCGGAGTACTGCCCGACCGCTACGCACGAGGTGGCCGAGATGCAGGAGACCGCGTCCAGCCCGCCGCCCGTCGGGCTTGCCACCGGGCTGGCGGTGAGCGCCCAGGTGCCGTTGGCCAGGGTCTCTACCAGGGCCTGGCGCCGGCCGGCCCTTTTGTACCACCCGACGGCGACGCAGCTGGCGGGGGAGGTGCACGACACGCCGGTCAGGCCCCCGGCCCCTCCCCCTCCCGGGCCCGGTATGGCGGCGACCGCCCAGGTGCCGTTGGCCAAGGTCTCGACCAGAGGGTGGGGGACGCCGGCGGTCGCCAGGTCGGCGTACCAGCCGACGGCGGCGCACGAGCCCGGGACAGGGCATGAGACGCCGGCGAGCTGGCTCCCGGGGGGGCTCTGGCCCGAGGACGACGACACCGTCCAAAAGCCATTGCCCAGGGTCTCCACCACGGCCCTTGCTACCCCGGTGCCGTCGATGTAGGACCCGACGGCGGTGCACGCACCGCCCGCCGGGCAGGAAACGGCGCCGAGGGCGTCCCGGGGAGCGTCCACGCCCTGGGCTGGGGTCACCTTCCAGGAACCGGCACTGAACTTGCCCGCCAGCACCTGGTGGGTACTAGCGGTGGCGAGCTCGCCCACCGCGGCGCAGTAAGTCTCGCTCGGGCAGGAGACCGCATTGAGCCTGTTGTCCCCCGACCCCTGGTCGACGGTGTTGGCCCCCAGTTTCCACGAACGCCCGGTGAGCCTTTGCACGAGCGTCCTTTGTACCTGGCCGTTGGAGTAGAAACCGGCGGCCACACACGACCCCGGGGCCGGGCAGGTGACCGAGCTCAACTGGTTGTTGGCTACGCTGCGGTCCCGGCTGGCCATCGCCGACCAGCGCCCCCCCGTCATGGACTCGGCCAGGGTCTGGTCGGCGTGGCCGTTGTTGTAGTAGCCAACCGCCACGCAGTAGCTCACCGAAGCGCATGACACGCCGGCGAGCACGTTGTCCTTCCCGCTCATGTCGGCGCTCGGGACCAGTTGCCAAGCGCCGCTGACCATTGCCTCGACCAGGGTCTGGTCATGGCCGGCGCTGTCGTGGTGGTAACCGACCGCGGCGCACCAGCCCGCCGACGGGCACGAGACGCCGCTCAGGTAGTTGCCGTCGCCCCCCCGTCCGGGAGCGGTGGAAACGTGCCAGGTGCCATCTACCAGGGTCTCGGCCAGGGCCTGGTAGGGGCCACCGTCGGAGTAATAGCCAACCGCGACGCACGAACCGGCCGACGGGCACGAGACGCCGCTCAGGTAGTTGCCTGCCGAGCCGAGCGCAGGGCTGGCGGTGACAGCCCAGGTGCCGTCGGCCAGGGTCTCCACCAGCGGTTCGGCCGGGCCGCCGACGTCGGCGTAGTACCCGACGGCGACGCAGGATCCCGGTGACCAGCAAGAGATGGCGTCCAGCTGGTTGTGGGAGCTCCCGGGCCCGGCGGGGGTGCCGACGACCTGCCAACCGGCCGTCCCGAGCGACTCGACCAGGCCAGGTTGGCTGGCTTCGCCTGCCGTCCACCCGACCGCGAGGCACGTCCCGGCTGCTGGGCAGGATAGGCCGTAGGCCACGTTGTCGGTGAGCCCGGCAGGCGACGAACTGGCGACTGGGGCCCATGCGGCGGGCGACGCACCCGAGCCTTGCGCGGCCGCCACCTCCGGCCGGTAGCCCGCCCCCAGTACCAAGCTGGCCCCGATGAGCTGCAACGACCCCAATAGGGCAAGCACTTTCCTGGCCATTGCCGTCCTCCGCTGTCCTCGCCGCTACTCCCTGTCTAGCAAGGGGCGCGCCCCGCTTTGGGAAACCCGCTCGAGGCGCCGGCTGCGGTCAGCGCTGGCGCAGTAGCTCGGCGACCCTGAACGCGAGGTCCAGCGACTGGCGCCCGTTGAGGCGGGGGTCGCAGGTGGTCGTGTAGCGCAACTCGAGGTCGTCCTCGACTATCTCCTCTGCCCCGCCCAGGCACTCGGTCACGCTGTCGCCGGTGAGCTCGACGTGGACCCCGCCCGGCCAGGTGCCGGCGCCCCTGCAGGCGGCGAAAAAGCCCGAGATCTCGGTCAGCACGTCGTCGAAGTGGCGGGTCTTGCGCCCCCCTTCGGAGACGAAGGTATTGCCGTGCATAGGGTCGCAGGCCCACACGACGGGGTGGCCGGAGCTTCGCACGGCCTCGAGCAGCGGGGGCAGGACGGTCTCGACCTTCTGGGCGCCCATCCGGCTGATCAGGGTGAGCCGGCCCGCCTCCCGGTCGGGGTCGAGCAGGTCGCACAGCGCCACGAGCTCCTCGGGCGACGCCCCGGGGCCTACCTTGGCCGCTACCGGGTTGTTGATGCCGGAGAGGAAGTGGAGGTGGGCGCCGTCGAGCTGGCGCGTCCTCTCCCCGCACCACACGAGGTGGGCCGAGGTGTCGTACCAACTCCCGGTGAGCGAGTCCTTCCTCGTGAGGGCCTCCTCGTAGCCGAGGATGAGAGCCTCGTGGCTCGTGTAGAAGTCGACCTGGTGCAGGCTCTCCTCGGCCTTCAGGTCGATCCCGCAGGCAGCCATGAACCGCAGGGCGCGGTCGATCTCGGCCGCGATCGCCTCGTAGCGCTGGCCCTCGCGGCTGGAGGCGACGAACTGCTGGTTCCACATGTGCACCTCGGCCAGGTCGGCGAAACCTCCCTTGGTGAAGGCGCGCAGCAGGTTGAGGGTGGAGGCGGACTGGTGGTAGGCCGAGATCAACCGGCTCGGGTCGGGCCGGCGCGCTTCTGGCGTGGGGGCGTCGTCGTTGACGATGTGGCCCCGGAAGGCAGGGATCTCGTTCCCGTCCACGACTTCGCGGGCCGACGAGCGAGGCTTGGCGAACTGGCCGGCGATCCGGCCCACCTTCACTACCGGTGTGCCCGTCCCGTAAGTGAGCACGATCGCCATCTGCAACATGACCTTGAGCTTGTCGCGGATGCTGTCGGCAGTGAAGTCGTTGAACGACTCGGCGCAATCTCCCGCTTGCAACAGGAACGCCCTGCCTCCGGCCACCTCCGCCAGCTGCCGGCGCAGGGCGCGCGCCTCGCCCGCAAAGACGAGGGGCGGCAGCGTGGAGAGCACCTTCAGGTTCTGCTCCAAAGCGTGCTCGTCGGGCCACTCCGGCTGCTGCTCGGCGGGCCGCATTCGCCAAGAGGCCGGTGTCCAGGGGTCCACGCCAATTAACCGTGTCAGGCCGGGCCCGGTGAGGGCAAGTCGGTTACGCGCCAGGCTCGCTGCTGGCACGCCCGGCCACGCCCCGGCACCGGCGCCGCCCCGTGCCGCGCTCGGCTGGGCCCTATAGCTTGCAGGTGCAATGGGAGAGCGGATCGGCATCTTCGGGGGCACGTTCGACCCCATCCACGTGGGCCACCTCGTCGCCGCGGTGAACGCCCGCCACGACCTCGGCCTCGACCGCGTCGCCCTGATGGTGGCCAACGTGCCCTGGCAAAAGGCGGGCACCCGCCAGGTGAGCCCGGCCGAGGAGCGTTTCGAGATGGTCCAGGCGGCGGTCGGTGGACTGGCGGGCCTGGAGGCGAGCCGGCTGGAGATCGACCGGGGCGGGCCTTCCTACACAGCGGACACCGTTTCCCAGATGGCCGCCATGCACCCGGGCGCTGAGCTGTACGTGATAGTCGGCTGGGACGTGAGCGCCGAGCTCGGGACCTGGGAACGCCTCGACGAGGTGCGCGACCTCGCCTCCCTGGTCATCGTCAACCGGCCGGGGACACCGGCACCGGTGGGCCTGCGCCGCCTGGGCTGGCGGCTGGAAGAAGTCGCCGTGCCCAACCTCGAGATCTCGTCCACCGACCTCCGGGCGAGAGCGGCCAGCGGCCGGCCGCTCGATTACCTCGTCCCCGCCCCGGCCGTGCGCGTGATCCGCCGGCGGGGGCTGTACTCTGTAACCGGATGACCAACCCCCTCGGGGCTCAACCGACGGTTGCCGGTGTGCACGTGCGCTACAAGCGCCTCGGCCGGCGCCGGCGCATGGTGGAGAAGGCCTTGGCGGCCCTGGTGCTGTTGGCGGCTTTCGTGGTGACGGTCGTCCTGCTCGGGTTGCAATGGCTGGGCAACCAGGGCACACCGAGCTCTGCTGCGCCGGCCAGCCCCGTCCAAGCCCCCGCCTTCACAAGTGAGGTGCAACCTTCTTGACCTTCGCCCCCAACGCTCGCCGAGCTTGGGTGGGTGAGGGTGCCGCCGCCGGTCGGGAGGCCGGCGAGGTGATGACGCGCTGCGCGCTGGCGGCCCGGGCGGCTTCGTCAAAGCTCGGCCACGACACCGTCGTGCTCGACGTCGAGAAGCTCCTAGGCCTGACCGACGCCTTCGTGATCACCAGCGGCGCCAACCCCCGCCAAGTCCGCACCATAAGCGACGAAGTCGAACGCCAGCAGAAGCTGGCGGGAAAGGGCGGCCCCCTCGCCGTGGAGGGCCTGGACGACGCCCGCTGGGTCCTCATGGACTACGGCGACTTCGTCGTCCACGTCTTCTCCGAAGACGTCCGCCGCTTCTACGACCTCGAGAACCTTTGGGGCGACGCCCCGGCCTGGTCCTGGGACGACCGTGCAGAGGCCTTGGTGGGCACTTCCGCGCCAGCGAAGGCCTGACCCACCAGCGCAGGCCTGACCCACCAGCGAAGGCCTGACCCAAGGAGAGGGCGTTGGTTGCCGCCGGCTCAGTTCCGGCTCAGGCGCTTTGGATCTTGATCTCGATGTCAACCCCGGGGGACAGCTCGATGCGCTGGAGGGAGTCGACGGTCTTGGACGTGTGCTCCACGATGTCGATGAGGCGCTTGTGGACCCGCATCTCGAAGTGCTCGCGGCTGTCCTTGTACTTGTGCGGGCTGCGGATCACCGTGTAGCGGTTGATCTCGGTCGGCAACGGGACGGGGCCGCGCACCTTGGCCTGGGTACGCAGCACCGTCTCGACGATCTTCTTGGTCGCCTGGTCTATGAGCTCATGGTCGTAGGCCTTGAGCCGGATACGGATACGTTGCCTGGTGCCGTCAGCCAATGGGTGCCTCCACGAGTTGCCTGTGCCCCCTACTTGACGATCTTGGTGACCCGGCCAGCGCCGACGGTGCGGCCGCCCTCACGGATGGCGAAGCGCAGCCCCTCGTCCATGGCGATGGGCTTTTGCAGCTCGACCGTCATCACCACGTTGTCGCCCGGCATCACCATCTCGGTGCCCTCGGGCAGGGTGATGGTGCCCGTTACGTCGGTGGTGCGGAAATAGAACTGCGGGCGGTAGTTGGTGAAGAACGGCTTGTGGCGGCCGCCCTCGTCCTTGGTGAGCACGTAGACGTTGGCCTCGAAGTTGGTGTGCGGCGTGATCGACCCTGGCTTGCACAGCACCTGGCCGCGGTCCACCTCTTCCTTTTTCGTGCCCCGCAGCAGGACGCCGATGTTGTCACCGGCCTGGCCTTGGTCGAGGAGCTTGCGGAACATCTCGACCCCGGTGCACACCGTCTTGGCCGTGGGCCGGAGGCCGACGATCTCGACAGGGTCGTTGACCTTGATGACGCCCTGTTCCACTTTGCCCGTCGCCACCGTGCCCCGGCCCGAGATGGTGAACACGTCCTCGACGGGCATGAGGAACGGCCTGTCGATCTCGCGCACGGGCTCGGGCACATAGCTATCCACGGCGTCCATGAGCTTCATGATCGCCTCGGCGGCGGCCGGGTCGCCGTCGAGGGCCTTCAGCGCCGACACCCGGATTATGGGGGTGTCGTCGCCGGGGAACTCGTAGGAGTTGAGCAGCTCACGTATCTCCAGCTCCACGAGCTCGAGCAGCTCCTCGTCCTCCATGGCATCGACCTTGTTGAGCGCGACCACGATCGAGGGGACGCCCACCTGCCGGGCCAGCAGGACATGCTCACGGGTCTGGGGCATGGGCCCGTCAGGCGCCGAGACTACGAGGATGGCCCCGTCGACCTGGGCGGCACCCGTGATCATGTTCTTGATGTAGTCGGCATGGCCGGGCATGTCGACGTGGGCATAGTGACGCTTGTCGGTCTGGTACTCGACGTGGGCGATGTTGATCGTGATGCCGCGCTGCTTTTCTTCGGGCGCCTTGTCGATCGTCTCGAAGGCGGCAAAGCTGTTGTGCTGAGGGTCGTGCTCGGCGAGGACCTTGGTTATCGCCGCCGTCAGCGTCGTCTTGCCGTGGTCGATGTGCCCCATCGTGCCTACGTTGAGATGGGGCTTGGTGCGCTCGAACTTTTGCTTGGCCATTGAAAATGCTCCCTGTGCGAATCCGGCCCTCAGCCGGAGGCGGTCTAGTACCCTAGCAGGTGGCGAGGCCGTCCGGCGACGGCTTATTCACCGCGCACCCTTGCCACGATCTCTTTGGCGACCGACTCGGGCACTTCCTGATAGCTCTTGAACTGCATGGTGTAGGTGGCCCTGCCTTGGGTACGGCTGCGGAGGTCGGTGGCGTAGCCGAACATCTCGGCCAGCGGCACCTCGGCCCGGACCACCTGGTTGTTCGCCCGCTGGTCCATGCCCTCCACATGCCCGCGCCGCGAGGCGAGGTCGCCTATCACATCTCCAAGGTAGTCCTCGGGTGTCACCACCTCGACTGCCATGATGGGCTCCAGCAGGGCCGGGCTGGCTCGCCGGCAGGCCTCTTTGAAGCACATCGAGGCGGCGATCTTGAAGGCCATCTCCGACGAGTCGACGTCGTGGTAAGACCCGTAGACGAGGGTCGCCCGCAGGTCCACCACCGGGAAGCCGGCCAACACCCCCGACTGCATGGCGTCCTGGATGCCGGCGTCGACGGCCGGTATGTACTCTTTCGGGATCACCCCGCCGGTGATCTTGTCGATGAACTCGTAGCCGCCTCCCGGGCCCGTCGGTCCCACGTTCAGCACGACGTGGCCGTACTGGCCTCGGCCGCCGGTCTGGCGGACGTAGCGGTGCTCCACCTTGTCCACGGCCTTGCGGATGGTCGCCCGGTAGGCCACCTGGGGCTTGCCCACGTTGGCGTCCACTCGGAACTCCCGCAGCATCCGGTCGACCAGCACCTCGAGGTGGAGCTCGCCCATGCCGCCGATGACGGTCTGGCCCGTCTCCTCGTCGGCGTGGACTTGGAACGTCGGGTCCTCTTCGGACAGGGTCTGGAGCGCTCGGGACAGCTTGTCCTGGTCGGCCTTGGTCTTGGGCTCGACGGCCACGTGGATGACCGGCTCGGGGAAAGCGAGCGACTCGAGCACTATGGGTTCGTGGGGGTCGCAGAGCGTGTCGCCGGTCGTGGTGTGCTTGAGCCCGACGAGGGCGATGATGTCGCCCGCGTACGCCACCTCGCGGGGCTCACGGTGGTTGGCGTGCATCTGGACGATGCGGCCGATGCGTTCCTTGCGGTCGCGCGTCGAGTTGAGGACCGCGTCGCCCTGGCTGGCCATGCCGGAGTAAACCCGGGCGAAGATCAGCTTGCCGAGGTGCTGGTCGGCCATGATCTTGAACGCGAGAGCGGAGAAGGGCTCCTTGTCGTCGGCGCGCCGTGAGAGCTCGACCTCACCCTTCAGGTCGGTCCCCTTGGTCGGGGGGATGTCGAGCGGGCTGGGGAGGTAGTCGACGACCGCGTCGAGCATCGGCTGGACGCCTGTGTTCGTGAACGCGGCGCCGCACAGCACGGGGACGGCCTGGCCGGCGATCGTGGCCCGGCGCAGCGCGCCCCGCAGGTCGGCCGCCGTTATCTCCTCGTCGGCGAGGAACTTCTCGGTGATGGCGTCGTCGAAGGTGGACAGGGTGTCGACCAAGTTGGCACGCCCGCGCGCCGCCTCTGCGGCCAGCTGGCCGGGGATGGCGACGGTGTTGAACGACTCCCCTCGGGGGGAGCCCTCGTCCCACACCACCGCCTTCATCTCGATCAGGTCGACGGCGCCGGCGAAGCTGTTCTCGACGCCGATCGGGATCTGGACGACGGCCACGGTCGCGCCCAGGCGGTCCCGCATCATGTCCACACAGCGGCCGAAGTTGGCACCGATGCGGTCCATCTTGTTGACGAAACAGATGCGCGGGATCCCGTACTTGTCGGCCTGGCGCCACACCGTCTCGGTCTGGGGCTCGACGCCGGCGACGGCATCGAAGATGGCCACGGCCCCGTCGAGGACCCGGAGCGAGCGCTCCACCTCGACGGTGAAGTCGACGTGGCCGGGTGTGTCGATGATGTTGATGCGGTGGTCCGCCCACTGGCAGGTGGTGGCGGCGGAGGTGATGGTGATACCCCGCTCCTGCTCCTGCGGCATCCAGTCCATCGTGGCGCTGCCCTCGTGCACCTCGCCGATCTTGTAGTTGACGCCCGTGTAGTACAAGATGCGTTCGGTCGTCGTGGTCTTGCCCGCGTCGATATGGGCCATGATCCCGATGTTGCGGGTCCTAGCCAGGGGGAACTCTCTCTTGCTCACAGCGTCAGCCATGTGGTTGCCTTTGCCTCAGGTGTCGTGTCGTCTCTTGGGCCCCGCCGCGGCAGCGGGCGGTCCGGGTTGTCGTCGAGCGGCTCCGCTGGGCTTCCCGAACCCGGCCTCGGCGCGGCCGGGGGCGGTGGTGCCGGCCGGCCCGAGGCCGGTCGTGCCGCCTAGCCCTGCGTCCGGCGCGCTTGCCCGGCCTTACCAGCGGTAATGCGCAAAAGCTCGGTTCGAATCTGCCATCTTGTGCATGTCCTCACGCCGCTTAACGGCCGCACCAACGCCGTTGGAGGCGTCTATTAGCTCGTTGGCCAGCCGCTCCGACATGGTCTTTTCGCGCCGTTGCTTGGAGTAGCCTACCAGCCAGCGGACCGAAAGCGTCGTTGCCCGCCGCGGCTTCACGTCCACAGGGACCTGGTAGGTGGCACCGCCCACCCGCCGGCTCTTCACCTCGAGCTGAGGCTTGGTGTTGTCGACAGCCCGCTTCAAGGCGGCGATGGGCTCGGCGGCAGTGCGCTCCCTGATCGTGTCGAGAGCGCCGTAGACGATCCGCTCCGCCACGCTGCGCTTGCCCCGGGAAAGGATCTTGTTGACCAGTTGGGTCACCAGGACGGAGCGGTAGATGGGGTCGGGGAGCAGTTCCCGGCGGGGGGCAGGGCCCTTGCGCGGCATCTCAGACCTCCAGCCTTCTAAGCCTTCTTGGCGCCATATCGGCTGCGTGCTTGTTTTCGGTCCCGCACCCCGGCGGTGTCCAGGGTCCCCCGTACCACCTTGTAGCGCACGCCGGGCAGGTCCTTCACCCGGCCCCCGCGCACGAGGACGATGGAGTGCTCTTGCAGGTTGTGGCCCACGCCGGGGATGTAAGCGGTGATCTCGAACCCGCTCGAGAGCCTCACCCGGGCCACTTTTCGCAGGGCCGAGTTCGGCTTCTTGGGGGTGTTGGTGTACACGCGCGTGCACACCCCGCGCCGCTGCGGGGCACCCCGGAGCGCCGGGGTCTTGGTCTTCTTCGAGCTCTGCTGGCGGCCCTTGCGGACCAATTGGGCGATTGTGGGCACTGGACCTCTAACTGGACTTCGACGGGCTGCTTCGACGAGGTTACTTCGATGGCGCGTACCACCAAGGCACTGCCCCGGGGGACCCGACCATGATAGCACCCCGCGCCTGCCCGAAGTCGGCCGGGGTACGAGGCCCGGGGCCGCCATACCTACACGGCGCCCCCCACCACTGTCTTGGCCTCGAGGGTCGGCGAGCCCTGCGCCCCCGCGTCCCCCAAGCCGGCCGCCGTGCCGTTGGCGCTCACCAGCCAGTAGCCGGCGCCGTCAGCCGTCGGTACCAGCGCCTTCACGGGCACTGGGGAAAGGCCGGTACCAGATCCGAAGTAGGTGGCGTCCCCGTAGGCGAACACGCCCCCATCCGATGCCACCAGCCAGTAGCCCTTGCCGTCAGGGGTGGCGGCGATCCCGACGACCGGCTTGCGCAGGTGGACCTTGCCAGCCGAGCCGTAGGACCTGGCGTCCCCGTAGGCGAACACGCCCCCATCCGATGCCACCAGCCAGTAGCCCCTGCCGTCAGGGGTGGCGGCGATCCCGACGACCTTCCCCGACACCCGGGCGCCGGGCCGGAGGACGAAGTCGCGTGCGTCTCCGAACGGGTAGACCTGACCCTTCGACGTGGCCAACCAGTAACCCTTCCCCCCGGGGGCGGCCGCCATGGCGACGACCGGGGACGCGAGCTTCTTCGCGGGCACGGAACCGTAATTGGGCCAGCCGCCCGAGCTCATCACCCGGCCCTTGCTCGTAACGAGCCAGTAGGAGCCGTCGGGCCCTGCCGCGCTCGCTCGCTC
>JBOGGK010000101.1:0-3269 GCA_050744045.1 Acidimicrobiales bacterium
CCCCTTGCGGGGTTAGCCTCACGAGGCTGCAGAGCTCGCTTGATGCTGCGGGCTGGGCAATTGCTCCCCCCGAGAGAAACTTCCGACGCTGGGTCTCCGACGCTGGGCGTCCCCCCGACGCCGCCAACCTGCTACCGGGCCTCCTGGCAGCTAAGCGGGCCCGACTCGCACCGGCTGGCGGACATGAGCTTGTCGACATGGGTCACCTCAAGTACACTCTGGCCGAGATCTCCAGGTCAGCAATGCAGAATGTACTGTTCCCAGCAGGCGGCCGCGCGACCCAACCTGGTTGACGTCGCTCACGCCGCGGCTACCCAAGGAGTGAGGGCCGGACGCTATGGCTATTGCCTCAGTGCGCCTTGGCAGAGAAGGAAGCGTTTAGGTACCTCGCCGGCTTGATCGGGGCCTTGTAGTCGACGTTGTGGTTGGCCTGGTAAATCCTCTGCATCTGCTGGAGCACCGCGGTCGGAGGCGCGAGGTCGGCGCTGAAGAGGTTGGGTGGTTCCGCCTTCAGAGCGCTCAATTTCTCCCCGGTCGCCTTTGCGACGATGGACAGGTTGGCCGTCGAGTTTGCCGCCTTTCCTTGGAGGCCCTTGGCCGCCTCGACGAGGGCGTCGAAAAAGCCCTGGGCCGCCTTCGAGCGGGCGAAGGTGCCGCCATAGATCACCCCGGTGACGGCGACGCCGACGGGGGCACCGGCGACGAGCTTGGCGGCTCCGTCGGCCAGCGCGCTGCCGAGGAACGGGGTCGACATGTACGCCGCCGCCACCCCGCCCGACTTGACGGCGCTCTCCATCTCGGGGAAAGCCAGGTTGACGAGGGTGACCTGGCTCAGCGACACGTGGTAGCGAGCGAGCGCCACGGCGAGCAGGTACGCCCCGGTCGAGCCCGCCCCGCCGTCCACGGCGATCTTCTTGCCCTTCAGGTCCGCGCCACTACGGTACTTGCCCGAGGTGACGAGCGACTTCGCCACGACCAGCCCGTTGGCCGGCCGGCCGGGCGCCTCCTCGGCCATCGAGCCCACGACCTGGAAGTCGAGGCCTTGGTGGATGGCGTCGAACATGCCGGCTGAAAACCCGCCGAGGACGACCTGGACCTTGTTGGTGGCGGCCAGAGTGGTGGCACTTTGGCCCGAGCCCACGACCGTCAGGTGCACGGCAATGCCATTCTTGGTGAAATAGCCGTTGTGCATGGCCACGAACAGCGGCTCGAAGAGGGGGAGGGGCACGTAGGCCACGGCCACGTGCGTCAGGTGTCTCTGCGAGGCAGCCCGGGGCGTAGACGCCGAAGCGGCGCCGGTACCGACCGTGAAAAAACCAACCGCGGTGATGGCGGCCGTCAGCAAACTGAGGGACCTGCGCTTCATGGCCGGCGACCCTAGCACGACGAGCGTGTCAGCGCCGTCTGGCGGCCCAAGGCAGGCTGAGGCGCTCGACGAGCGAGATCGCCGCCGTCAGCACCACCCCCACCAGCGCGATCGTGACCAGGCCGACGTACATCTCGTCGGGCTCGAACAGTTGCCAGGAGTTCCACACGAGGAACCCGAGCCCGTTGTTCGAGGCCACGAACTCTGTCGCCGTGATGACAACCAGCGCGAGCGCTATCGACACGCGCAGCCCGGTGAAGATCTGTGGCAACGAGCCGGGCAGGAAGACGTGGCGGAAGAGCTTCAGGCCGCTCGCGCCGTAGGCACGGCCGGCCTCGACCAGGCGGGGGTCGAAGTTGCGCACGGCCGCCAGGGCGTTTATCTCGAGCACGAAGAACGTGACGGCGACAACCGTGAGCACCTTCGGGGTCTCGCCGATACCGAAGATGACGAGCAGCAGCGGGAGCAGGGCGATCTGGGGGACAGCATAAAGAGCGGTGAACAGGGGCGAGAACGCCGCCCGCAAGGGGCGGACCAGCCCGAGGAGGAGGCCGACCACTATCCCCCCGGCTGCCCCGATGCCATAGCCGACTAGAAGGCGGGCGAGCGTGATGGCGAGGTCGGCCTGCAGCGTCCCGGCCGAGATGAGGTCGCCGGCCGCCGCCGCTATGCGCGAGGGCGGGCTGAAGATCCTGGGGTCGATCCAGTGGACATCGGCAGCGAGCTGCCACAGGCCGAGAAGTAGGGCCGGCGTCGCTATGCTGAGGGAAAGGTGGAGGCGGGACCGGCGGCGCTCGGCGCGCCGCAAGGCCTCGAGCGCTCGGGACAGGTGCTCGTCCGAGCTCGTCGGGGCACGCCGCCCCTCGTCGACGGCGAGGCTCATCGTGTATCAGGAGAGCGCGAACGAGCGCTCTACCTCGTCCCGCAGCGAGTCCCAGAGCCGGGAGCGCAGGTCCGAGAACTCGGAGGTGGTGGTAACGGCCACCCTCCTCGGCCGGGGGAGCCCGACTTCGAGGTCGAGCTTGACCCTGCCCGGCCTCGCCGACATGACCACGACACGGTCCCCCAGCAGAAGGGCCTCCTCGATCGAGTGGGTGACGAGCAGCACCGTCTTCCTCGTCTCCTCCCAGAGCCGGATGAGCTGCTCTTGGAGCAGCAGGCGGGTCTGGGGGTCGACGGCACCCATGGGCTCGTCCATGAACAGCACTTCCGGGTCGGTCACGAAAGCTCGGGCCAACGACAGCCGCTGACGCATCCCCCCCGAGAGCTGGTCCGGGTAGGCACGCTCAAAGCCACTGAGCCCGACCCGGGCCACCCAGGCCCGCGCTCGCTCGCTCCGTTCGGGCTTGGCCACGCCGGCCATCCGGAGCCCGAAGGCGACGTTGTCGACCACGCTGAGCCACGGAAAAAGGCTGTAGTCCTGGAAGACGAACGCCGTGCGCACCGAGGAGGGCGCGCTCGGTCCGCCCTTGCCAGTCCCGGCGCAAAGGACCTGCCCGGTGCTCGGCCGCTCGAGGCCGCCCAGGATGCGGAGCAGCGTGGACTTCCCGCACCCCGACGGGCCGATGAGAGAGACGAAGGTGCCTTCGGCAACGCCGAGGTCTACGCCTGCCAGCGCGATCACCTGCCTGCCCTGGCCGGTCATGAAGGCCTTGGAGACACCTCGGGCTTCGACTTGGGCGGCGGCGTCGCCGCCCGGGCTGGGCTGGGCCATCGGCTCGGTGGCGGTGCGGCAGGGCTGGCCTCGCCGGTCCAGGCGCGCCGAGCCTGCACGGTCGGGACGGCGGGCGATGAGCCGGAGCAGGCGGTTCCTGGTCACCAATCAGGCCAAGCTACACGCATGGCCCTATCTTCGGGTTACGGCCCACGCGTGTCGTGCCGGCCCGTACCCCTCGGACTGGAC
>JBOGGK010000102.1:0-2762 GCA_050744045.1 Acidimicrobiales bacterium
GTACTCGAGCATGAGCGCCTCTACGTCGTTGCGCACCTGTATCCACTCGACGGTCTCGGCCGAAGCCACCATCTGCGCGGTCCGGGGAGGGAGCCCGCCTGGGGCCTGGAAGTAGTTGGAGAGGCGCTGCCGGAGCGACTTCGCCTTGCCGACGTAGATGACCCGCCCGTCGCGGTCGCGGAACTGGTAGCTGCCGGGGACGTCGGGGATGGCGCCGGGAGCTGGGCGTTGCAGCATCGCCTCCCAGTCTGGCCCAGTTGCCCGGAGGCCCGGCAGTTCGGGGACCGGGCGCAGCCGCCAACGCTTCACAACACCATCACAGCTGGCCCAACGGGGGCTCATAAACGGGGGCGACAATCAGATTGCGAGTTACGAGCACTGGCATACAACCGGCGAGCGACAGGGACCGTGAAATATTTTCGCCGCAATTCAGGCTCGTTAGTGAAGGACCACTACTAATCAAACAGGGAGGAACGATGACTTACCAATTGCGAGGCCGGCGCTGGCTCGCCGGGGGTTGCGGTGCGCTGGTGGCGGTCGCCGCCACCATGGCCGGCACGCTCGTCCCGGCTGCACCCGCCTTGGCCGGCAGCAACGCCGGGACGACCACTGGAGCCTCGGCCGCCGCTTCGACACCGACATCTTCGATAACGGACGTCAACCGGCTCAATTTGATCAAGACGGAATCGGCCCGCCTCATCGCCAGGCGCGTGGCGTCATTGCAGGCAGCCGAGCAAGTGGTAGGGGCAAAGGCGTTCCTCGGCTCGGACGGCACCGCCGTTGCGACGGGGATGCAGGACGACATCAGCGGCCTGGAGGCCCTCGGTGCCAAGATCCAGGCCGACACCATCCTCTCGCAGGCCCGCCAGGACCGCGACCTGATCTACACCCAGTTCCGGGTTTACTACCTCGTGCTGCCGGTGGCCACCAACGTCATCGACGTCGACTTCTCTAGCAATGTGGGCGTGACCGGGATGGACCAGGACATCACCCAGTTGCAGGGTTACGTCAACACTGCCAACCAGGGCGTCCTTGGTCCCATCGTCACCGGCATGGCCGACCAGGTCCATATAGCCACTACGGCGACGGCCGGGCTCAGCGCCCAGTTGCTGTCCTACACGCCAGCCGAGTGGAACGCCAACCACAGGCTCCTGGCCAACGCCGGCGTCGACATCCGCACCGCCGACCGCGCCCTACAAGTCGCGGGCAATGACCTCGCCCGGGCCGACAGGTACCTGAGGCAGGGCGTAGCCGGTGGGCAGGCCCCCAAGGCGCAGCCCGACCTGGGCCGCAAAGGTCACGGCCCCAAGCGATAACTTCGGCGGCGCGGCCGCCCGGCCGCGGCCGGCCACCGCGATCGCCCGCCCCCGCTCGAACGGTGGCTGTGCGACAACCAAGACCCCCGGGGACCGGAGCCCGGGGGTCCTGGTTTTTAATTTGCGGCGCCCCTTACGCCCCTGGGCGGCGGGCTTACCGAAAAAATGGTGATCTGAGCCCACCCGCTTGGCTGTCGGCTACGATAAAGCCCACGCCGTCCCCCATGGTCATCTCCGACGTGAAGGTGCTCCCCCCCAAGGGCCTCAACACCAGTATCTACCTAGATCTCAACCACTTCTCGCGCCAGACGGCGTGGGCGCACGGTTTCATGCACGCCTACGCGCTGTGGCTGGGGCCGGTGCTGCTCGTCGCTGTCTTCCTCGCCGCCTACGGGGTCATCTGGTGGCGCCGCTCACCCCGGGCGGCAACCCTGATGGGCCTCGGGGGCATCGGGACCCTGGTCGCTCTCGGCCTCAACCAGCTCGTCGGCCACGCGGCGAAAGAGCTGCGCCCCTACGACACCCATCCCCATGCGCTCGTGCTCGTCGCCAAGGCGCATGATTACTCCTTCCCTTCCGACCACGCGGTCATCGCAGGCTCGCTCATGACCGCGGTCTTGCTCGTGTGCGTGCTCGGCCGCCAAGTCGGCCGCCCGGTCGGGAGGCACTCGATGACGGCCCCCGGTGCCAGCGGTGCTCACGGCCTGGTGTCCCCGGGCACTCTGGCGCCCCCTCGCACTCTGGCACCGCCGCCCTTGCCCTCGGCCTTGGCCGTCACCTTTACCGTCCTCAGCATCGTTTTCGGCCTTTTCTTGTGCTTCGCCCGGGTCTACGTCGGCGCTCATTACCCCGGCGACGTCGTGAGCGGCCTGCTCCTGGGAGTATGCGTCGTGGTGGTCGTGTCGCTTTTCCGGCCCCTCGCCTACTGGGTCACCGACCGGGTCGAGGACACCCCGTTGGGGGCGTTGCTGCGCCGGCCCGCCCTCGGGCTGGCTTCCCGGGAGGGCGCCAACCCTTAGCGAGGCGAGCGGCGCCACCGCCGGCTGGGTTGCCCTTCTGAGGCGTTGCCCGTTTCGCCGCCCGCTTCCCTGAACTGGCTGCTCGCCGGGAGACGCCGGCGGCTGCGAAAGGAGGGGGATGCCTGGCCTGGTCCACGAGCCGGGACGGCACACGGGCCCGGGCAGGCGACCGGGGCGTCCCCACGGCGACTCGACCGGTGCCCCGATCGCGGCACCGCAACTCCATCAGGAGGGGGAAATTCGTGACAATTGCAAACCGCGAACATCGGCGCTCGGGCACAGGAGCGCCCGGGCGCGCCCGCCTGGTCAGGCTGGGCGCCATCGGCGCGGGGGCGGCCACGCTCGCCACCATGGCCCTGCCGCCCGCCGCCGCGAGCGCGGCCAAGAGCGTGGCTCTCACCCTGGAGACCAACGGTACCCTGGGGGG
>JBOGGK010000103.1:0-5904 GCA_050744045.1 Acidimicrobiales bacterium
GTGCTGGGTACGGTCCGTGACGCATAAGCAGCGAGCCGGCCGGCCACCGGCTGCAGCGAGCACATGAGGCGTCCCAGCCGGCACCGAGATGGTCGAGCCGGGGACGGCGCGGCGCCGCTCTGCCCCCACCTCGGCGGTGACCTCGCCTTCGAGGACGAAATAGGTTTCAGCGAAATTGTAATGGACGTGCAGGAGCGTCGCTGGCAAATGCGGGTCGAAGACCACTTCGAGCAACGAATAGCTCCCTCCCGTCCGCGCATCTTGCACCTTTACGGTGCACTGACCCGCCCCTACCAAGACCTGCCGCCCTCGCCCGGGCTCGACCATCCAGGTTGGGCTCTCGGCCCTACGCCTGGGCCGTTTGCCATTGGGCTCGCCAGTAGGGGAGTGGCCGTTGCCGTTGCCGGAGCGCGGGCCAGCGCCGGGCAACAATGACGGGCCGGGGGGCCCTGCCAGTTCGGGCTGGAACGGGCTTGTCCGCAGTTGCACTGCCCTGCCTGCCCAGAATGGAAGTTGTAGGCCGCTCGCCCGGTCGATCCCCAGGCCGATGATGGCGAGGCCGACCACGCCGGCCATGAGCAAGCCGAGGGCGGTCGGGGTCCGCATGAAGCCCAGGCTGACGATTAGGGTAGTGGCGCCGGCCGGGCCGTGCTCGACCCCGAGCAGCACCATCGCCCCCGACGTGAGCGCTATGGAGAACGCTGCCGCGCCGATGCGAGGAGGCGTCAGGCCGCCCTCCACCACCGAGGGGACGTGCTGCAAGCCGAAGGCGACCAAGGCCAGGTAGCCGGCGGCAGCCCCGATGATGTGGCCGCAGATGATGTTGCGCGGCCAGGCCGCGGTCGACTGGGAGCGGTTGAAGACCAAGAAGGCGGTCGGCCCCAGTGAGGGCACCACCAAGGGGTCACCCGACCAGTAGGCGACCGCGGTGATGGCGGCGATCGCGAGGCCACTTGCGACTAAGCCGAACGCCGAGTACACGACACGACGGTGATAGTGCTGGGCTAGTGAAGGGACCTGCAACCTTGTGAGGCCGACCACGTGGCCCATTGGCGTCACCTTCTTTCCAGGCCCGCACCCGGGTGGCTGGAGGTCGACCCTTTCTCACAGCCAAGTCGGCCGCGGTCAGCCCGGAGAGGACCGGTTAGCACTCTCCAAACGCGTCGCTGGGATTATTGTATCTGATCACGACCTAAACTGCAAGGTCGTAGAAAGATATATCGTGACCCGATGAGCCCAGGCGTCGGCTAACGGCGCTCGACGGCCTGACCAGGGAGACCTGTCAGCCCGCCGCGCTCCGTTCGGCGTCCTCTAGCTCGGGCGCGCTCGTTCGAGACCTGACCAGCCGGAGGGTGAGGACCCGCTCGGCATGGCGCTCCTCTTCCAGTAGCTTCTGGCGAGCTGCAAGCAAGTCGAACTGGGTGACGAGCCCGTTGAGGCGCCCGGTGTCCGACCGGTCCACCACTGGCACGGCCCCCAGCCCCAAGGCTGCCATGCGCTCGGCAGCCTCACGGAGCACTTCGTCCGGGTGAGCGACGGCGAACGAGGTGATCATGACCTCGCCGACAAGCATTCCCTCTTGTGAATGGCCGGTCAGCACGGCCGACCAGGGCAGCACCCCGACGAGCTCCCCATCCGGGCCCACGACAGGGTAGAGCCTTTGTCGCCTTTCCAGCGAGCCCTCCGGTAGCGACCGGTACAGTTCCGCCAAGGTCAGCGCCGGCTCGACCGTGTAGAGGTCTGTTTCCATGACCTCGCGGACGAAGGTCGCCTCCAAGGGGTCGACCGCATATTCGCGCATGACGTGAAAGCCCCGGCGGGCCACCTTTTCGGTGAGGATCGAGCGCTTGAGGGTGAGGACGCTCACGAGGTGGGAGACGGTCGCTGCCACGAGGAGCGCAAGCAGCGCGTTGGCGTCGTGGGTCAGCCCGAAGGCGAACACGATAGCGGTGAAAGGTGAGCGGGTGACCCCCCCGAGCGACCCTGCCATGCCTACCAGGGCGAACACCGCGGGGGAAGCTCCGGGTAGGACGTGGCCCATGACGCCGCCGATGGCTGCACCCATCATCAAGATGGGGGCGAGGATGCCGCCACTCGTCCCGCCTCCCAGCCCCCCCGACCATATGACGAGCTTCACCGCGAAGAGCGCCACGAGGGCACCGACGCCCAACTGCCCGAGCAGTTCGGCGTGGATCGTGTTGTAGCCAACCCCGAGCGCCCTCGGGTCGGCAAGGCCGCCGAGGCCGATTATGAGACCCCCGATCGTCGGCCACCACATCCAATGAAGGTGCTTGGTGAGCCTTTTGAACAGGTCCTCGAAACCGTAGACGGCCTGGGTCATGACCCAGGCACCTAGGCCCGTGGCGAGGCCGACGGCGGCCGCCCCGAGCAGCGCGATGCCGAACAGAGCGGCATGGCTGTGCACCGGGAACAGAGGCTGGGGGTGAAGGTAACCGGCCCTCGCCATAAGCATGCGCAGGCCGTCAGCGGTGGCAGAGGCGAGCCCGATGAGGATCATCGAGCGAGGCTTGAACTCGAAGACCAGGAGCTCGACGCCGAACAGGGTCGCCGCTACCGGAGTGCCGAACACCGCGCTCATGCCGGCGGCGGCGCCCGCCACGAGCAACGCCCGGCGTTGGGCAGCGGTCAGGCGGAACAGTTGCCCGACGATCGAACCGACAGCGCCCCCAGTCAGGATTATCGGGCCCTCGGCGCCAAAAGGGCCCCCCGTGCCGATGCTCACGGCACTCGACACCGGTTTCAACACGGCGAGGCGCGGTTGCACCCGGCTCCCGTTTATCATTATCCGCTCCATCGCCTCGGGGATGCCGTGGCCACGGATCTGCTCGGACCCGAAGCGGGCGATCAAGCCGACTATGAGGCCGCCCCCTACGGGTATGACCATGGCGATGGGGCCGAGCGTGGTGGCATTGGGGGAGACGAGCGACACACTGAGGCGCTGGTAATACAGCAGGTTGGTCAAGAGGCCGATCATGTCGAGCAGGGCGAGGGAGATCCCGGCCCCGAGCGCCCCGATGAGGATGGCCAAAGGTACGAGCAGGAGCACCTGTGGCTTGGTGGTGAAGTCCCCGAGGCTGCGCTCGGCTGCTCCTGCGGGGCGGAGATCGGTCCCCAGGTACGGGAGATCTTGGGTAGCGCGTGGTTTGGCGGGCACGTCGTGGACTTCGGCCCTCTCGGCCTTTTGGTGGGGGGGCTCGCCTTGCGGGCCGCTTGCACCTGGGCCCAGTGGGACCTCCGTCACCCCGCCTTCAGCAAGTTCGCCTTTTTCCATGCTGGTTTCCGTGCTCGCGCCGTTGCCTCCGAGGCGGGTCAGCCTGGGGCCCACGAACTGAGCGCCATGGGGTACCGGTTCCATCATGAGAGGTACCGCGAGATGGCGAGGAACGCGCTCCGCGAGGCGGGGCACGGCCGGTCAGGTAAGAGCATCGTATAAAGATGCTATCGCGATAGGACCCGTCCGGACATGTGCCTATTTTCACAAGCTGTGTAGCCGACTCCTCCGAATCGTCCGCAATGAGGTGGTTTAACCGGTGCTCGCGGCGCTACACGGGACTACAAAGGGACCACGAGGGCTGGCGCAGCACCGCCTGCCCAGCCATCGGGCTGGGCAGGCGGAGACGCCCGAAGGAGCATCGCAGAAAGATGGTATCGTGCAAACATGGCCCTGCCCGACGCGGCCTACGCCCGGTTGCTCGCTTTGCGTACCGGGCTCCGCCATTTCGAGCGCTGGAGCGAGCGGCAGGCGCAGTCTGCAGGCCTCACCCCGGCCCAGCACCAACTCCTCTTGGCGGTACGGGGCCACGGCGAGGCGCCGGCGCCCACCATCGGTGAAGTGGCGGACTACCTCCTTTTGCGCCACCACAGCACGGTGGGGCTGGTGGACCGGGCGGAGGCAGCGGGCCTTGTCTACCGCACCCGCGACGAGGACGACCACCGGGTGGTCAGGTTGCACCTGACCGAACTGGCCGCTCAGCGCCTCGAGGCGCTGTCGGCGCTGCACCTCGAAGAGTTGAAGCGCCTCGCGCTCGACCTCCCTGCGGCGGGGGAGGGCTTGGCGCCGGTGCAGCGCCACCACGGTTTCCCGGGCGCCATGCCGATGGCTGGGCCCCATGTCTCGCCGAGGGTTGATGTAAAGGTGGCCCGGGCATACGGGTTGCAAAAAGGCAGGGCTCACCAGGTCTTGGTGGACCGGTTCTGGCCCCGGGGGCTGTCGCGGGGCACGGCGCCCTTCGACGAATGGTTGAAAGACGTCGCCCCGAGCGACGAGCTTCACAAATGGTACGGCCATGCGCCCGAGCGCTTCAGGAGCTTCGCCCGGCGCTACCGCAGCGAGTTGAGGGAGCCGCCGGCCAGTGAGGCTCTGGCGCGCTTGCAGGTGGAGGCCCACCAGGGCCCGCTGGTGCTGGTGACTGCTACGAAGGACGTCGGGCAGTCGGCGGCCGCCGTCTTGCAGGGCGTGCTGTTGACCGCCTCCCCCTTGGCCGCGGTCTAGGCTGCGCCTCCTACCTTGTGCCCGTGGTGTTCGTGGTGACCCGCGTGGTACAGGGCGACGAGAGAATGACCAAGGTGGCCGAGGCGGCAGTACATGCAGGGCTCCAGGGCCTCCAGCGCCGAGACGACGCCGAAGTGACCGCAACGGCGGCAACGGGTGAACCTCACCGCCCCGACGGCCCCAAGGAGCCCGACCACCAGGGCGAAGGTGGCGATCACCCCCAAGCTGAAGACAAGCACCGCGATCAGCACTTCTAAGCCGAGCACCTTCCATCACCCCTTACAGACAACGGGTCGTGTGAAGATCGTATCGCGTAACGATGTCTGTGCGGCGGATCGCGGCCGGAAAGGGTGCATGACCGGCATTTCGAGAACGGCGTCCCCGAGCCTCTGACAGTTGTACCGCTTCTAGCTGGTTGAAGCCGCTCGCCGGTTCAAGAAGAGAGGCGGAGAGCGTCCAAGACCCCCGCCGAGCAGGTGGCCGGCTCGAGCTTGGTACCGGCTCGAGCTTGGTGGTGGTGGGCGGGCGGCCCCGGCCGGCGGGACCGGGCAGCCTGCGGCGGCGGGACCGGCAGCCTGCGGAGCTTTGGTCGATTGCTTGCAGATTTCGACAGAAATCGACCAAAGCGAAGCCGAGCTCGGTTAGAGATCGCCCAAAGCCCCAGGTCGATTTGGAAGCGGGTGGCAACAGCGCTCAGGGACCGGTCGATGGCCGCGCGGCTGGAAACGGCGGGCGGCCCCGGCCGGCGGGGGTTCCCGCTCCGAGCCAGTAGGCCCTACGTTGCTAGGGTTTGGTAGCGTGCCCCCGGTCGCAGGCCATCTGGAGACCATCGCCGAGGAGCCCCCGCTACGTGACCGCTGCAAGTGCTCCCAGCCCACGGGGCCGGAGCGCCGCCGGCACCCGGGCGCCCCCTGACTGGTCGTTATGGACAGCTCTTCTGAGGGCGCGAGCGGGCCGGAGCGCACGGCGTTCGCGCCTGCCCAGTTCGCCAGCGCGTTCTTGAAGGCCGCGGGGCTCGCCATCGAGGAGGTCAGCGGGGCCAGGGTAGTGGGCCACATACACCTCGGCCCTGAGCACCACACCCCGTGGGGGATCGTCCACGGCGGGGTGTACTCGGCTGCCGTTGAGAGCGCGACCAGCATCGGGGCGTGCGCGGCCGTGTCCGGACAGGGCCAGGTTGCGGTCGGCCTAACAAACACCACTCATTTCCTGCGCTCGCTCACAGGCGGGACGGTGAGGGTAGAGGCCACTGCGCTCTACCAGGGGCGGTCCCACCAGCTCTGGCGGGCGGAGATCACCGACGAGCCCGGGCGCCTCGTGGCGCACGGCGAGGTGCGCCTGCAGAACGTGCCCGTACCGCCGCCGACCGCACCGCCGCCGACCGCACCGCC
>JBOGGK010000104.1:0-3732 GCA_050744045.1 Acidimicrobiales bacterium
CCCCCGAGAGCCGCCCCTGCATGACCTCCCGGAAGGCCGACAACCTGGGCGCTTCGGCGATGACCGTGCAATCGACGTTGACGGCCCGCCAGGCCGGCGCCAGCCGCTCCACCGCGCTGGCCAGCAGGGACAGGCTGTCGGCTCCTCTCCAGCGCTCGTCCGTGTCGGGGAAGAGCGTACCGATGTCGCCTAGGCCCGCCGCCCCCAACAAGGCGTCGGTGATGGCATGGCACACCACGTCGGCGTCGCTGTGGCCCTCTAGCCCCCGGCCCTCCACCGTCACCCCGCCGAGCACCAGGGGCCGGCCCGGGCCCCTGGCAAAGGGATGGATGTCGAAGCCCTGGCCGACCCGCCACGTCACCGGCGGTACCCCGAGGCGGCCCCGGCCAGGAGGGCCTCCGCGACAACCAGGTCGGCGGGGCTCGTGATCTTCAAGTTGGCCGGGTCGCCAGGTACCTCGACCACCCGGCCTCCGATGGCTTCGACGAGAGCAGCGTCGTCGGTCGCCTCTCCGCCGGCGGCATGCGCCGCCCTCAGCGCCTCGGCCGAGAAGGCCTGGGGGGTCTGGGACGCCACCAGACGGCCCCTCTCCAGGGTCAAGAGCGACCCGTCCTCCTGGCGTTGCTTTATGGTGTCGGTCACGGCCACGCAAGGTACGGCAGCTTCGGCGCCAGCCAGGACGGCCGCGATCACCGATCCCCAGGTGCGCACGCTCGCAAGGGGGCGGGCAGCATCGTGGACGACGACGACCTCCGCTTCGGCGGGGACCGCCAAGAGCCCGGCACGCACCGACTCCGGCCGGGTGGCACCCCCCGCGACCACTACCGGGGACCGCCCTCGGTACCGGCCGACCAGGTCCCGGGGCACGACCAGGACCGGTCCCTGGCAGGCACGGCTGGCCACCTCCAGCGACCAGTCCACCACCTCCCGGCCCCCGAGAAGAGCAAACTGCTTGTAGCCCCCGAAGCGGGCACCGCTACCGCCGGCAACCACCACCGCCCAAGCATTGGGGAGCGCTCGGCCGGGGGGCACTAAGGCAGGGCTTCGTCGAGCTTCTTCTCCGCCTCGGATTCGGAGACGCCGATGGCGAAGGTGAGCTCGGACACCAGGATCTGGCGCGCCCGGTTCAGCATCCGTTTCTCGCCCGCCGACAGCCCCTTCTCCTTGTCCCGGTTGGAAAGGTTACGGACCACCTCTGCCACCTGGTAGATGTCGCCCGACTTCAGCTTCTCGACGTGGTTCTTGTAGCGACGGGACCAGTTTGTGGGCATGCGGACGTCCTTTTTACGAAGGACGGCGAAGACCTCTTCGACCTCTTCGTCGTTGATGACTTCCCGGATGCCGACGTCGGCGGTCGAGTCGGCCGGCACCTTGAGGGTCAGGTCACCGTAAGCCAACCGGAGGACCAGGTACTCGCGCTGCTCGCCGAAATCGGCCCGTAGCTCCCTCCTTTCGACGACTGCGGCCCCGTGGTGGGGGTAGACGACCTTGTCCCCGACGTCAAACGCCATGCTCTCCAAACCTGCTCGACCGAAAAATACCTATATGCCCAGGGTAGGCCTTTTCCGCAGTTGGATCCAACTGGGACGGCCAACGAGCACCCGGTCTTCGGCGCCAGAGCCGCGGGGCCCCCGGCTGCCAGCTCAGCTCGCCCCGCCTTCCCCGGCGCTATCGGGGCAGCGGCTAGCGTTTGGCTTGCATGGAGGATGTGTCACCCCTGTCGGGTACGGAGCTTTTCTCCTCGCTCAGCGAGGAGGCGCTCGCCCGGGTAGCCCTGAAGGCTTCGACGGCGCGCCTGGAGCGCAACGCCACCTTGTTCAACGAGGGCGACGAGGCGAAGGAGCTGTTCGTGGTCCTGAGCGGGCGCATAGCCATCGCCAAGAGCTCGCCCGACGGCCGGGAGTCGCTGGTCGCCTTGATGGAGCCCGGAGACTTGTTCGGGGAGATGCCACTGTTCGACGAGGAGCCCCGTTCGGGCTCGGCGCGCGCCTTGGAGCGTTCTGAGGTGGTGCGAGTGCCCTTCGACGTGGTGCGTTCCGAACTGGAGACACGCCCCGGCCTGCTCTGGGACGTAGTGCACCTGTTCGCGACCCGCCTGCGCGCCGCCGACGACGCCCTCGCCGACGCCATGCTGCTGGACGTCACGGGCCGTACCGCCAAGCGCCTGCTCGAGCTGGCAGGCGACGCCGATGAGTTCGCCCTGCCGATTACCCAGGAGGAGCTCGCCGGCCTGGTAGGTGCGTCGAGGGAGCGGGTCAACAAGGCCATCTCCGCTTTCATCCGGCTGGGTTGGATCGAGCAATCGGAGCGCCGCTACCGCATTTTGAACCGCCCCCGCCTGGTGGAAAGGGCCCGCTAGGCCCCGCATTCGTAGGTCCCAGGCACGAAAACAGGCCTCAATCGTGCAGATGCGCCCTTTTCCAGTTCACATCTGCAGGTCCCGTGCCCGGGGGGGGGGACAGGTGAGGGAGCCCGCAGGCGGCGTGTGTCACATGCCGGTCCCGTGCGCGGGGCGGAAGAACCGGGGCCCGCCGGCGTCAGCCCAGGCGGTCCAAGATGCTCGTCTCGGCCAAGCGGGCGAGGCCCTCCTTGACAAAGTGAGCGCCGGCCACCTGGATGCCGTCCACGGTGTCGAGGTCCTCCACGCTCGCCCGCAACACCTGCTGGAGGCCCCCGTAGCGGTCCACGATGTTGTGGACCACTTGGTCGGGCAGGCGGGGGATCTTCGATAGGAGGCGGTAACCAAAGGGCCGGACGGCGCTCTCGAGGTCCGCACCGGGCCCGCCGATGCGCAGCACGCTCGCTACCTTGGTGAGGTCGAGCAACCGCTCGGTAGACAGCCGGCTGAGCGCCGCCATCGCGTCGCCCAAGTCCCAGCCGGGGTCGCGGGGCAGGTAATCGCGGAGAATCTGGCGCCGCTCCTCCTCGACCCCGGCCAGCATCTCCTCCAGCTGGAGCCGGACCAGCCGGCTGTCGGTACCCAGCTCGATGCTGTAACTGTCGACCTCTTCGGCGATACGGCGGACCATCTCGGTGCGTTGGAGCACCGTGACGACATCACGGACGGTGACCATGTCCTCGACCTCGAGAGCGGAAAGGGCGTTGGTCACCACGTCCAAGCGGTCCCGGTAGCCCTCCAGGGTCTCGAGGGCCTGGTTGGCGCGGGCCAGTAGCCGTTCCACGGGCACCAACGGCCGTTGCTGCTCACCCCGGTAGACGGTTATCACCGAGCGGTCCTCGGACACGGTGATCACTGGGACGTCGATGGACCGCGCCACCCGCTCGGCGGTGCGGTGACGGGTGCCGGTCTCGGTGGTCGCCACCGCCGGGTTGGGCACCAGGTGCACGTTGGCCCTGGCTATGCGGCTGGCGTCCGAGGCCATGATGATGGCGCCGTCCATCTTGGCCAGTTCGGAAAGCCGTTGCGGGCTGAACTCGGAGTCGAGGAGGAAACCCCCCGAGCAGATGGCGAGGACTTCGGGACCGTCCCCCACGATGATGAGGGCGCCCATATTAGCCTGGAGCACGCGGTCAAGGCCTTCGCGAAGGGGCCGCCCAGGCGCTATCGAGCCGAGCGCTTCTATCATCGCCGCGCTCAGCCTGTCCGGCACCGGCTGATGCTACCAAGGGGCGAGCACCGAGGGCAGCGAACGCCGGGGCAGCCGACGCCGGGGCAGCCGACGCCGGGGCAGCCGACCGGCGGAGGGACGGACCGGGGCGTCCCCCCGGCCC
>JBOGGK010000105.1:0-7138 GCA_050744045.1 Acidimicrobiales bacterium
CTATGAGCGGGTGCTGGCGCAGCACCGCCAGGCGGCCGGGGGAGCTCACCTGGGCCGCCGCCGCCGCGACTATGTCAGCCTCCAGGGGCCGGCCGAAGAACGCCTCGGCGGCGACGAGGGCATCGAGGAAATTGTGGGCCTGGTGGCGGCCGTGCAAGGGCAGGTAGACCCCCTGGTAGTAGCCCTCAGGGGTGCGCAGGTCCAGCATCCTCCCGCCCACTGCCATCACGTTGTCCTCGACGGCGAAGTCACGGCCCGACAGCCACAGTTGCTCGGGGCCCTCGGCAGCGAAGATGCCGTACAGGGCCGGGTCGTTCTCGCTCAGCACCAGCGTGGAGCCCGGCTTCACGATCCCCGCCTTCTCCCTGGCGATGTGCTCCCGGGTCGGCCCGAGCAGCTCGGTGTGGTCGAGGGCGACGTTGGTCACGACGCAGACCGACCCATCGGCGACGTTGGTAGCGTCCCAGCGCCCGCCCATGCCCACCTCGACCACGGCCACGTCGACGGGGTGGTCGGAGAAATAGCGGAAGGCGGCCGCGGCCAGCAGCTCGAACCAGTTGAGGCGCTCCCGCCCCGCCGCCTCCTCCAGACGGGCCAGGTCCGACAGCACTTCGGCCAGGTCTTCGTCGCTGATCGGCTCCAGCCCCACCATGATGCGCTCGTTCACCCTCTCCAAGTGGGGGCTTATGAACGTGCCGACCGAAAGGCCCTTGGCCATGAGCAGCTGGCTGAGCGCCCGGGCAGTCGAGGTCTTGCCGTTGGTGCCGGTCAGGTGGAACGTGGGCTGGCTGTGCTGGGGGTCGCCCATCAGGTGGGCGAACTGGCGCATCCGTTCTGGCTGGGGGGCGCGCAACCTCGTGTCCGAGAGTATCCGTTCCAGGTTTTGGTGGCGGTCGAGCCACGCCAGAGCTTCGCCGAGGTTCATGCCGCCCGCCATCCTAGGGCCATGCCCCTTAGCCAGCGGCTAACCCCCCGCCCGGTACTACTGGGGCTGCGAACTGGCCCTGCCCGGTCCGGCTGTAGGAGCCGAGGTCTCAGCGCTGTAAGAGCCTAGGGCGCAGCGGGCCGTCAGCTGGCCGCCCGCCGGGGGCGGGGCTCCTTGTGGGCGGCGTCGGTGCGGGGCACCAAGGTCGGGTTGACCCTCTCCAGCACCACCGAGCGATCTATCACGCACTTGCCGATGTCCGATCGGCTCGGCAGGTCGTACATGACCTCGAGGAGGACCTCTTCCAGGATGGCCCGCAGGCCCCGGGCGCCCGTGCCCCGCAGCATGGCCTGCTCGGCTACCGCCACCAAGGCGTCGGAGCTGAACTCGAGCTCCACGCTGTCCAGCTCGAAGACCTTCCGGTACTGCTTGAGCAGGGCGTTCTTCGGCTCGGTGAGGATGCGGATGAGGGCCTCCTTGTCCAGGGTCGACACCGTGCCGAGGACAGGGAGGCGGCCCACGAACTCGGGGATGAGGCCGAACTTCAACAGGTCCTCCGGCAGCACGTGGGAGAACAGCTCGTCCTCGTCCGCCTCGTGCGCCCGGCGGATATCCGCCCGGAACCCGATGCCCTGCTTGCCGAGGCGGCCCTGGACTATGCGGTCCAAGCCGGCGAAGGCCCCGCCGCAGATGAACAGCACATTGGTGGTGTCGATCTGGATGAACTCCTGGTGGGGGTGCTTGCGGCCCCCTTGGGGCGGCACCGATGCCGTCGTGCCCTCCAGGATCTTGAGCAGCGCCTGCTGGACTCCCTCGCCCGACACGTCCCGGGTGATCGAGGGGTTCTCGCTCTTGCGGGCGATCTTGTCGATCTCGTCGATGTAGATGATCCCGGTCTCGGCCTTCTTGATGTCGTAGTCGGCAGCCTGGATGAGCTTGAGCAGGATGTTCTCGACGTCCTCACCGACGTAGCCGGCCTCGGTCAAGGCGGTGGCGTCGGCGATGGCGAACGGGACGTTGAGCATCTTGGCCAGCGTCTGGGCCAGGAACGTCTTGCCGCAGCCCGTCGGCCCGAGGAGCAGGATGTTCGACTTTTGCAGCTCCACGTCGCCGTCGGCGTAGCCGCCCGACTGGACCCGCTTGTAGTGGTTGTACACCGCGACCGAGAGGATCTTCTTGGCCCGTTGCTGACCGATCACGTAGTCGTTCAGGAAGTTGAAAATCTCGGCCGGCTTGGGGAGCTCGTCGAAGCGGACCTCGGTCGGCTCCGACAGCTCCTCCTCAATGATGTCGTTGCACAGGTCGATGCACTCGTCGCATATGTAGACACCAGGCCCGGCGATCAGCTTTTTCACCTGCTTTTGTGACTTGCCGCAAAAAGAGCACTTGACAAGCTCGCTTTGTTCGCCGAACTTAGCCATCGCCGCTCCTTAGCCCTCTCATGCCACACCGGCGGCCTGGGGGACGGCGGCCAGCTCGCGGGTGCTAATCACTTCGTCAATGATGCCGTACTCCTGAGCCTCGGTGGCGCTCATGATGAAGTCCCGGTCCGTGTCGGACTGCACCTTGTCCAAGGTCTGGCCGGTGTCGAGGGCGATCATCTCGTTGAGCAGGTCCCGCATGCGGATGATCTCCTTGGCCTGGATCTCGATGTCGGCGGCCTGCCCGGCAGCTCCCCCGTAGGGCTGGTGCAGCAGGATCCGGGCGTGGGGCAGGGTATAGCGCTTGCCCTTGGTCCCCCCCGCCAGGATCACCGCGGCGGCGGAAGCGGCCTGGCCGTAGCAGAAGGTGGAGATGTCGTTGCGCACGAACTTCATCGTGTCGTAGACGGCAAACAGGGCGGTGATGTCCCCGCCGGGGGAGTTGATGTAGATGCTGATGTCCTTGTCAGGGTTCTTGTACTCGAGGTAGAGCAGCTGGGCGCAGACGGCGTTGGCCACGTAGTCGTCGATGGGCGTGCCCAGGAAGACGATGTTCTCCTCGAGCATGCGGGAGAAGAGGTCGTAGCCCCGTTCTCCCCGGTTGGTCTGCTCGAAGATGCCGGGGACGTGGTACTGGCCGGTTACCCTCACTAGGCTTCTCCCTGCCCCGCCACCACCGGCGCCGCTGGCGTGCTCGGGGCGTGGGACCAAGCGGGCGCCACTTCCGCCCCTCCGTCCGGGCCGGGCTGGCCCTGCTGGCCGGGTTGGCCCTGCTGGCGGCCCACCGGGGGGGCCGGGACCGGGGCGGGCACCGCCCCCACCTGCTCGCTTGCCTGGTCGTCGGGTCTTAGCAGTGCCCGGTCCACCGGGTTGCCCTCCTCGTCGGTTACGTTGGCGTGCTCAACCAACCAGTCGAAAGCCTTGCTCTTCTTCAGATCTGAGCGTACCGCGAGACGCCGCCCAGTGCGTTCCAGCTCTTGGGCGAGGGCCGCCGCTTTGACGCCCGCCTGGGCGGCGAGGCGGGCGATGAAGGCCTCCAGCTCGGATTCTGAGGGTTCGACCCCGAGGGCGTCGGCGACCGCTCGCAGGGCGAGGTCGGCCTTGACGGAGCCGACCGCCTGCCCGCGCAGCTCGCCCACCACGTCGTCGAGGCTACGGCCGATGGCGTCCAGGTAACGCTGCAAGGCGATGCCCTGAGCGTCGAGGCGGCTGCCCAGCTCTTCAGCCATCCGCTTGGTCTCGGCGTCCACGAGCACGCTGGGCGGCTCCTCCCCCACCAGGTCGATCAAGGCTTCCAGGGTAGCCGAGCGCAAGGCAGCGGCCGCTTGAGCCCGCTTCAGCTCTGACCTCTGCTCCCGGATGTCCTCACGCAGCTCCGCTATGGAGGAAAACTCCGACGCCTCAGACGCCCACTCGTCGGTCTCCTCGGGCAGGACTTTTTCCTGTACCTGCTTGACCATCACTTCCACGCGAGCCGGCGAGCCCCCGAGGTCGGCTTCGAAGCTCACCGTCTCGCCCACGGCCGCCCCCGGGAGGTGCTCGTCCAGCCCGGGCAGGTCGTTGCCCGACCCGAGCTCCACGGAGTAGTCGGTGTAGGACATGCCCGCCACCGCCTTGCCGTCCCGAGAAGTGGCCATGTCGATGACAACGCTGTCGCCGGCACGGGCCTCGCGCTCCACCACGGCGAGCTCGGCGAAGTTGCCCCGCAGCCGGTCTACTTGGGCCTGCACCTCCTCGTCGCTCACGACCGGGCTCGGGATCTTCACATTCAGGGACTCGTAGCCTTCCAGGTGCAGCCGGGGACGGACCTCCACTACGGCGTCGAAGCTGACCGGGCCTGCTTCCTCCCCCGCTCTGACCTCTATCTCGGCCTGGTTGATGACATCGACACTCTTGTCGCTTACGGCTCGGTCGTACCAGTATGGGATGTGGCTGCTGAGCGCCTCGCGACGGGCGATCGGCTTGCCCACCCTGGCCTCGACGACCCGCCTCGGCACCTTGCCTCGCCTGAAGCCCGGTACGAACAGCTCTTTCGTCAGCCTGTTGAGGGTCTCGTCGATGGCCTGGTCAACCTCGGTTTCCTCCACCTGCACCGAGAGCTTGACCTTGTTGCCCTCGAGTGGGGACACTTCGGTTTTCATATGAGATGCGGAGCCTACCTCGCCAAGAGGTGGTCGAAGGGGGTAGGGCAAGCTCGGAAGGCAGGCGAGGGGCTGGCCGCGAGGTCCGCAGGTCAACCCAAGCGGTCACCAGGACAGGCACCAGGGGAAGGGTCGACCAGTAGCACGGTACCGCCTCGGTAGGTGCCAAGGGTCAGGACCTCCGAGAGGAACGGACCAACCTGGCGCGGTGGGAAGTTCACCACTGCGAGCACCAGCCGGTTCTCGAGCTCTTCCCGGCGGTAGTTCTTGAGCTGCGCAGACGAGCGCCGGACGCCCACGTCAGGGCCAAAGTCGATCCAGAGCTTCCACGCCGGCTTACGGGCTTCGGGGAATTCGGCGACCTTGACGACCCGGCCGACGCGCACGTCGACCCGGGCGAAGTCCTCCGCCGTGATAACTGCCACGCGCCCAAGCTAACCGCAGTGCAACCGTCCGCCCTGCCACCGCACGGACCGAGACCGCGTCGGCGGCGAAACGAAGGGTGCGAGCCGGAGGCTTTCACTTAAACGCGTCGTAGGCCAATAAATCGAGCCTCGGCTCTGGGTGTCGCCTCTGGGCTCTGTGAACGCCATGCCCGCTGGGCGAGAGCCCCAGGGGGCTACGACGCCGCCGTAAGTTTGCCATGGGATAGCCTGCCCGCGGTAGGTCTGCTGTGGTCGCACTGCCGATGTACTGGTACCACGATAGATCCGGCGTTGCCAGGCCTGTCGTGACCAAGATGCTTGGCATGGGAACGCCTTGCTGGCCAGCGCCGGCACCGGCGAACGGGGAGTAGCGCAGTTGGTAGCGCACCTGCTTTGGGAGCAGGAGGCCGGGGGTTCAAGTCCCCCCTCCCCGACCGAAAAGTCCCTAGTCAGGGCGTTGGCGTGAACCATCTTGGAAAAGCAGGAGGCCAGTCGTGCGCGTAGCGTGCGCGATCCTCTAACCTCGGCACATGGCTCGACGGCACTTCGGCAACGTCCGCAAGCTTCCCTCGGCCCGTTGGCAAGGGAGCTACTGGCACGACGGCGAGCGCCACACCGCCACCGAGACGTTCCAGACGAAAACTGACGCTCTGAAGTGGCTGTCCACCAAGGAGACGGACATAGTGCGGGGCGAGTGGATCGACCCCGGGGCCGGCAAGGTCACCTTCGGCGAGTTCTCCGACCAGTGGTCCGACCAGCAGGGCCACCTACGACCACGGACGGTCGAGCTCTACAACTACCTGTTGACCTCGCACATCCGGCCCACATTCGGTGACCGCCAGCTGTCGGCGATCACCAATAGCCAGGTCGTCGCCTGGCACCTGAAGCTCGCGACGGCGCGGCCCGGCACGGCGCCGAAGGCTTACCGCCTGATGGCGAGCATCATGCGCGCCGCGGTCCACGACGGCTTTATTGCCCGCAGCCCGGTCGAGATCAAGGGGGCATCCAAGGAGCCGACGAGGGAGCAGCCGGTCGCCTCGGTAGCCGAGGTCGAGGCACTCGCCGAGGCTGTTCCCGAGGGGTACCGGGCCATGGTCATGCTGGCGGCCTGGTGCGGGCTTCGTTTCGGCGAGGCTGCTGCATTGCGCCGGGACCGGGTCGACCTCCTGCACGGCAAGCTAAGGATCGCTGAGACCGTGACGGAGCTGGCCACTGGAGAACGCTTTGCCGGCCAGCCCAAAACCGCCGCCGGTCGGCGGACCGTCGCCATCCCCCCCAATGTCATCCCCGTTTTCGCAGCGCATATGGACACGGTTGGCCTTGAGCCAACGGCTTTGGTTTTCCCCGCCCCGGAGGGCGGCTACCTGAGCCGGATCCACTTCCGCCAGCGCGTCTGGCTGCCGGCGCTCCGGGCTACCGGCCTGAGCTACAGGTTCCACGACTTGAGGCACTCGGCCTTGACCTGGGCGGCCGCGTCCGGAGCCACAATCGCAGAGTTGATGCACCGTGCCGGGCACTCGACGCCAGCGGCTGCTCTCCGCTACCAGCACGCGACCGAGGACCGGGACGAGGCGGTAGCCCGGGCGATGGCTAACCTCGCCAAGCCGGCCAAGATCGTGCCCCTCATCCGTTCCGCCGAGCGGCACCAGACAACGAACTGAGACCCGGCGCCGTCGCCTTCGGAGCTCTGCCATTAACGTTTCCGGCGGCGCGACGAAGGTTCGTCATTGGCCCAGTCGCCGAGAAGCGTTCGTGGAGGGTTTGGTGGGGCACGCCGGCGGCGACCGCGATTTGGCGCCAGCTGTACCCCTCTCGGCGGGCTACGACCACGGCGAGCTCGAAGGCCGCATGAGCGCTGCACACCGCCCGCGAAGTCTCGATAACCGGAGCGAGGGATGACTTTATCTCTGGCTTGGAGGGCACGCACGCAGACCCGTCGTCATGGAACAACCGCAGCTCTTCAAGCACGGTGACCGTTCACGGCGCGGACGGTGTGCACACGTCGCTGGGCAAGGTCCGGTTGGCGCGCCGCATCGAGCCACTCGACGATCTCGGCGGGGTCGAACCTGATGAGCCTACCGACCTTTAAGTAGGGGATCCTCCTCTCGGCCACAAGACGCCTTATGTGACGGACAGAGTCGCCCAGCCTTTCGGCCAGGATTTCCATATCCATGAGCTCGGGTATTGCTGCTGTCATCTCGTCATCCAAGACAAGTCCTTCAACCC
>JBOGGK010000106.1:0-13495 GCA_050744045.1 Acidimicrobiales bacterium
GGAACGGCCGGGGCCACTGACCTCCGCTCCCCCGCGGGCGCGCTCGGGCCCGGGACCGGCAGATCTTTCCACGGGCTCAACGGCACCGCGACGCGTACGACCGTGCCCTCCCCGGGCGCCGAGCCCACTTCCACCGCACCCCCGAGCTCGCCGGCCCGAGCGCGCAGCTGGCTGAGACCGAACCCCACGCGGGATGGGTCGAAGCCGACTCCGTCGTCGACCACGGTCAAAGTTGCCGTCCCGGCGGCGAAAACAAGCCGCACCGATGCCGACGCGGCGCCCGAGTGCCGCCCCACGTTGACGAGCGCAACCTGGGCCGCTCGCAACAACACGATCTCTTCGTTGTGAGAAAGCTGCTCCGCCTCGCCGCTCACATCGAGGCGGGCGGCAAAGCCGAAGCGCGCCCCGAGCTCGTGGCAGACGCGCTCCATCGCCGCCACCAAAGTGGCGTCCTGGAGAGGCGAGGGGGACAGGGCGCCGATCAGCGAACGGGCCTCGGCCAGGCCCTCCCGAGCCGCCGGCTCGGCGAGCGCCAGCTGGCGGGCGGCTGCCTCCAGGTCCCCCCGGTCGAGGGCGGCCTGGGCCCCCTGCAAGAGCATTATCACGCTGGTGAAGCCCTGAGCGAGGGCGTCGTGGATCTCGCGGGCGAGGCGTTCGTGCTCAGCCATCGCACCGCTTTGGCGGCTCACTTCGGCCAATTGGCTACGGGTACGCTCCAGCTCTTCGATGAGCTCGGCCCGCTGGCGGCTCTGGTCGATGATGCGGGAGATGTACTGCCCGAGCGCCAAGGCGAGAACGACGCTGAGCGCCCCAAGGCCGGCGGTGCTGGCGACGGTGGCCGCGCTCACGCCTGAGCTGGCGAGCTCGGCGGCGCCGTCGACAACCACCAAGCCGATCGTGGCCACCAGGGCGAGCCGGGCCCGCATGAGCATGAAGCAGTGCGGGACCAGGATGAACAGCAAGAAGCCGGCGCCCGGGAAGATGAAATCCGTCCCGGTGAAAAGGCAAAATGCCCCGGCCAGGTAGACCACGTCCTGGTGGGAGCGACCGGCGAACTTGCCGGGGGTGAGCCAGTAGAGCAGCGCCAAGCCGGCGAAAAGGGCGAGCGCCCCGGCCAGCCGCCCGGGGTTGGCCAGCTGGGACGCCGTCCACGCCGCCGTGCCGGCGACGGTCACGGCGAAAGCGGCGTGCCACCAGGGCATGAGCGTCACCCAGACGTGCTCGCGGGCGCCGCCCGGGGGAGCGGGAGAGCAGGCGCGGGCGCGGGGGCTCGGCACGGCTAACGTTCGCCCCGGCCGGTCCACCTGAAGGTCCGGGCGGCGACCACCAGGCCCACGACGCACCAGATGGCGAGCACGAGCGCGGTCTGGAGGTGGTCCCAACCGTGGCTGGGCTCAACTTTCTGAAAATAGTCGGGCAACAAGGCGGAACGGTACCCCTGCGCTATCCAGCGCAGCGGGAAAATACCAGCAATATTGTAGAGGCTGTGCGACAGGGAAGTGAAAGGCACAAAGACGCCCGAAATGAACTCCAGCACCAGCAGGGGGAGGTTGGCGACCGGGGCGGCCGAGCGGGAGCTGCGGGGGACGCTGCTGAGGGCGATACCGATGAGCGCCATCGACGTCGCCCCGAGGAAAGTCACCCAGATGAACGTCCACCAGCGCCCCGGGGAGGCGGGGAAGGCGACGCCGTAGGCGAAGTGGCCGAACACCAGCATCACGGCCATCTCGAGCACGCAAGTGACGAGCACGACGATCGCTTTGCCGACGAAATATGCCGTCCGCGGCATGGGTGTGCCGGCGAGGCGTTTCAGGCCGCCGTTCTCGCGTTCGCCGGCGACCGAGACCGCGAGGTTGAGGAAGGTCGTCGACGCCAGCCCACCGGCCAGGAGCCCGGTCGTGTAGACCTGGCTGTAGAGCACGTTCGTGCCATGGACCGGCCCAGAAAATATCGTGGCCAGCAAGGCCAGGAGCACCACGGGCAGGGCGAGGGTAAAAACGACGGCGTCCTTGCTGCGAAAGAACTGGACCAGTTCGACCTGGCCGCGCGCCCCGCTGGCGGCGACGTACGCCCGCAGCTTGGAAAGGGTGCTCGCCGGGGGGAGCGCGGGGGCAGTACCTGCCATGGGCGCGTCAAGGCTGCGTAGAGAGCCGGTCGTGGTCATCGCTGCCCTCCGGTTGAGCCCTTTAGGGTGGCGGCGGTGCCGGTAACGCCCCGGCCGGGCGGGGCGTGCAGGCGGGGGCGACCGCCGGGGGCGGGACCCTGCAGGGCGGCTTCGTCTTCACCGAGGCCGATCAGGTGCAGGTAGACGTCCTCCAGGGTAGGCCGTGTAACAGTCAGCCGGGGGACCTCCCCCTCAAAGGTCTCTTCGAGCTGGTGGACCAGCGCCGTCGGGCAGTCGGTCGTGACGTGCTCCCAGCCGTTCGGGCCGAACCAGGAAACCTCGGCGGCCGCGTCGTGGCGCCCTCCCAGCTCGCTCGGGGCGCCGCCGTCCACGACCCGGCCCCGGTTGATCACCGCTACCCGGTCGGCCAGCGCCTCCGCCTCGTCCAGGTAGTGGGTGGTGAGCAGCACGCTCGTGCCTTGCTTGGCCAGAGCGCGCACCACCTCCCAGAACTGCCGGCGGGCTTGGGGGTCGAAGCCGGTGGTCGGTTCGTCGAGGAAGACCAGTTCGGGCCGGCCTACGATACCGAGCGCCACGTCCAGGCGCCGGCGCTGGCCGCCCGACAGCGCCCTTATGCGAGAGCCGCGCTTGGCGCTGAGGCCGACCTGCTCGATTACGTCGTCGGGGTCGGCGGGAGCGGGGTAGAAGTGAGCGAAATGGCGGACGCACTCGGACACCGTTAGCTCCACGACGTCCTCGCAGCTCTGCAGCACGATCCCCCGCCGGGCCCTCCACGCTGCCCCCGCCCTCTGCGGGTCCTCACCGAGCACCTTCGCCGTGCCTGCGTCGCGCCGGCGGTACCCCTCCAGGATCTCGACGGTGGTGGTCTTGCCGGCGCCGTTGGGCCCCAGTAGGGAGAGCACCTCGCCCCGCGCCATGTCCAAGTCGAGGCCGTCGAGGGCCACCGTCTTCCCGTAGGACTTGCGCAGAGCCCTGGCTTCGATAACGAGCTCGTGGGCCATGGCTCCCAGCTTGGTCTATGCCGGGCCGGCCGGCGCCCACCTCGTGGATGGTCTTTGGGCCCACCGGACGGTGGGCCCAGGGGCCGGAGCCAGGTGGGCCGGCGTCTGGGCGGCATAAGGCTCACTCGCCACGGCGCCACCAGCCCCTGGAGGCGGAACGTATGTGGCTCTCAAAGCTGACTGCAAGAGGTTTCATGGCGGGAGGTACCCAGGCAGCTGCCAGACGCCGGCTTGCACTCGAGGCCTTGGGGGCACCTTCGCAATTCGGAACTTCTTCGTAATGGGTCAAGACATGCCCAGCGACTTGGTGGCTCTTCTCCGCCAGGGTACGGCCCAGTTCTGCTGCCAGGAGCCCGGGGTCCAGCTTCGGGGGGCTGCCCCAGGTGGCGTAAAGCTTATCCCCCATGGCGAAAGGTACCAGATCATCGCGCGCGACGGACTCCCACACTGCCGCACCAACTCCGGGAACTCGGGGGTTACTGACGTCGTCCAGGACGACGACGCCGTCCGGGACTAGTAACTGACGAGCCAGGAAAATGTCGGCCCGTACGTCCGCATACGCGTGAGAGCCGTCTACGTGCACGATGCGGAATCTTCCGGCCGGGAGACGGTGGGCCAGTTCAGAGGACGGCATGGCAAGTACTTGGGGCAGGGTAGCATGGAAACGAGCGTAGTTAGCTTCAAAAACTGGCCGCGTGCTAATGCCGAACAGTAGCGCCTCTCTGTCTGTTTCTGGCCTTAGGCCGGGAGCACCGAAAAGGTCGCAAACAACGAAGCGCTCCCCAGGGTTGACAAAGTAACCGAGCAAGATTGCACTAGCGCCTTGGAAAACACCTATCTCGAGCAGATCGCCATTTATGCCGTCCTGGCTCTGTGCGTTGTCCAGGGCCGCCAGGAGAAGACAGTCCACAAGGCCGAGCCATCCTTCGATCTGGAGGCGCCCCTGTTCCATGTAGCGACGGGGCGCACCCAACACATTGGCGAGCTTATCTCCACGGCCCCCAACACCGCCTTACTCATGAAGTGGACGGGGCCTTAGCAGGCAAGACAGCCGTCGCATCCGGGCTCGCAGACTGGACCGGCGGCCTCCTCACAGGCACGCTAGGACAATGGAAGTCCTGGACCTGGATGCTCCGGAAATCGTCGCCCAATGCTTCGGTCACGTTGCCTGCGGACCTTGGCGCAGCCGGAAGTCGCGGTTCGTGAGCATGTAGAACCGATGTTCCCCACCTGAAAGGGCTGGTCAGTGGCGCTCAGGGAACTATGCTGGGAGCGCACTGGGAAAGTACCCTAGGACCCGGCTTAGCGCGCAGCAGCAGCTACGTTCACGAACCCCCCTTTCCGGTGACGGGAGCCGTTTGTGTAGGAACTCGAGGCGAAAGCAAAGTTGCACCACAATGCGTGACGCAATGACGAAGAGCAACACTCCGGCGGTGTCGGTGGTAATCGCCTCGCGTCGAGGAGGACAGTGGCTCGACGAGGCATTAATGTCGGCCCTCGGCCAGACGGTCCCCGACCTCGAAGTGGTGGTCGTTGACGACGGAGTCGCCGGCGGTCTTGGGCATCTTAGCCATTTGGACCCCCGCGTGCGCGTCGTGCGGGGTCTCGGCCGCGGCTTGGCATTGGCTCGCAACGTTGGTAACGTGGCCGCTCGCGGGACGTACATCGCGGTGCTGGACGACGATGACGTTTGGCTGCCCGCCAAGCTCGAGCGCCAACTCGACCTGCTGGGCAAACGCCCCGACGCAGCCATGTGCCACACGCAGTTCGAGGTCATCGGTGCCGATGGTGAGCTTGTGTACCCCGGATGGGCTGGGCCGGTCGCGTCCGATGGCTTGTTCACCGGTGCGGTGTCCGTTGCCCACTCGACCACCCTTTGGCACCGGGAACGCCTCCTCGCCGTAGGCGGGTATGACCCGACAGCCCAGCCGGCGGCTGACCTCGACCTCATTCTGAGGCTCTCTCGGCAGTGGCCGATCTGCTTCGAGCCAACGGTACTTATGCAGTACCGCGCCCACGACCAGAACGTGTCTCAAAACTACAGGTGCCAATACCAAGCGGCACGCGCAGTCTACGAGTACCACCTGCTGGGTGCCAGACGGCGCGGCGAGCAACGGGCGCTCGGGCGGCTGGGGGCCGCGCCAGCGCTGAAGCTACTCGGACAGCGCTACGTCGAAGCCAACCAGTACCGTCTTATCGAGGATCTTCAGCGACGCCGACTCGGTCCCGCCCTGGCACACCTCGCTTGGACGGCTCGGGTGGCGCCCCTGTTCACGGCGCGGGTGCAAGGGCTCCTGGCTGTCAGCATAATTGGGGGGCGGATCAAGACGATCCTTTCAAGGCGAGGTCCTAAGCCGGCCGAGGCTTAAACCGGGGCCAGGGGAACTTCGGCCTCAAGGCCCTCGGCAACCACGACAAAAACGCCTCTGCTGCTGTCCATACCGCAGCCTTCGGCCGCAACCAAACGCCCTGCGTGACCTGAGAGGGGGTCCCTGGTAGGGCGGCTATTCACCGGCTTCAAGGTCATCGGCTCGTGCTCGACGGTCACTTTCCAGGTGGGCATTGCCAACCTGGTCCCCACCTTCGGGCCCGCTCGACGGTGCCCAGCTCGTGGACCGGGCCGTGCCCATCCGGTGGTGCCCCACCCGGCGGCTGTCACTTGCGCCTGCTCCTGCAAGGCGGGCTCAGGAGAACCGGCGCAACCACTGCTCCCTGCCCACCCGGGCCAGCACGGAGTTGTTGCGCCTGACCTCTTCCAGGGGCGCCGACGCCGCGGCGGAGTAGTGGTGGCCGGGCCACAGGGTGAACCGGCCGGGCAGGCTGGCCAGGCGCTGCAAGCTCGTGTACATGGCGTCCGGGTCGGCGCCGGGCAGGTCGGTACGCCCGCACCCGTCCAAGAAGAGGGTGTCTCCCGAGACCAGGTTGTCGCCTACGACGAAACACTGGCTCCCCGGCGTGTGCCCCGGAGTGTGGAGGAGGCGGACCGGCACCGCACCCGCGTGCACGACGTCGTCGTCGCTGTGGGCGACGAGGGAGGAAGCAGGGGCGCCGCTCATCTCCACCACCCAGGGGACTTCGTCGCCCTGCACGTGGACGGGCACGTCCGCAAGTTGCAGCAGGTCGGCCAGCCCTTGGATGTGCTCGCCGAAGATGTCACCGCCTACGTGGTCGGCGTGATAGTGGGTCGCCAGCACCCCGACGAGGCGCAGGTCGGCATCCCCTAACCATCCCACCAAGGCACCCACGTCGTAGGCGGGGTCGACCAGCAGGACCTCCCTCGTGGCCCGGTCCCCCACGACGTACACGTGGTTGCGCATGGCAGTGGCGAACTGGTCCCCGGCCGCGAAGTCCCGCCCCGCGAGCAACTGGTGGATGAACAGGCCCTCTGGCACCTGCGCCATCGTAAAGCACCGCCGAACCGGGACTGGCGAGCAGCGCCGCTGCCCTCCCTCGAGGGCCAGCGCCAGCCTGAGGAGCGTCCCGGCGGGGCTAGGGCGTCTCGCGGGAGGCTACCTTCGAGGCCATATCTTGGTGGGATGACCGACGAGCTCTGCCTTCTTTGCGTCCACGCGCACCCTGACGACGAAGCCTCCAAGGGCGCCTCCACAGTGGCCAAGTACCACTCCGAAGGGGCGCGCTGCGTCCTCGTCTGCTGCACCGGTGGCGAAGAGGGCGAAATACTCAACCCGGCCATGAACCGGCCCGAGGTCCGGGCGCGGCTGCCGGAGGTACGGGCCAGCGAACTGGCGCGTGCCGCCGAGGTGATCGGCTACGACGAGGTCGTGATGCTCGGCTACCGCGACTCGGGGATGCCGGGCAGCGAGGCCAACGACCGGCCGGGCTCCTTCGCCCGAGCCTCGCTCGACGAAGCGACCAGCCGGCTCGTGGCCGTCGTCCGCCGAGTGAAACCGCAGGTCATGGCCATCTACCCGGCTCACCAGTCGATGTACCCGCACCCCGACCACATCCGGGCGCACGAGGTCGGGCTGGCGGCGTTCATGGCAGCGGGTCGAGAGGGTGCCTTCCCTGGAGCAGGGCCTGCGTGGCAGCCCCAAAAGCTCTACTACATGCTCTGGTCGAAAAAGCGCCAGGTGGCGATGGTGGAGAGGTTTAAGCAGCTGGGCCTGGAACTGCCCTGGGGAGAAGAGCGCCTCGAGCTGATGGCCAAGGCCCCCCAAGAGGATGTCACCACCGAGATCGAGGTGGGCCCGTGGGCGCGCGCTCGCGACGAGGCCTTAAGGGCGCACGCCACCCAGGTCGACCCCAACTCGCCGTACTGGTTCGGCCTCCCCGAAGAGGTACTGGCCGAGCTCGGGCACTGCGACGAGTACCACCTGGCTCGTAACTACACGAGCTCGCTGCCTCCCGAGGACGATCTCTTCAGCGGGGTCAGGGAGCGGGCGACGTTGTGAAGGGGAGGCCCGGCGCAAGCCTGCCCGGGGAGGAGCCAGCGCCCGGTGCCGGCCTGCCCGGCCCCCTGATCAGCCTCATCATCGGGGAAACCGGGCGGAGCAGCCAAAGGGCCAGGAGCCGGCGCCCGCCAGCGAGCGGGCCGGGCGGCACCGGGAGCAACAACCCCCCACCCGCAGTGGTGCAGTGGAGCTGCCGGTGGTCTGCCGGTGGCCCGGGCCCCATAATGCCGGGCTGCGAAGGTGAGCCGGACCTCGCACTGGCGCTCAGCCCCGCAGACGCCCAGGAGGTAAAGGAGGGAGCCCTCTCCCCCAGCGTCGCCTTCATGCAGGGCCGTCTCAAGAGCTCCGGCGACAGCGGGCTACTGCTGCAGGTGCTGGAATGGAGCGCCGGCCCGGCTTGGCCCCGAGCTCTCGAGGACTGGCAGGCGGTGGCAGGGCGTGCCGGCGATGCCGGAGCTCCCCGGCACTAGCGGCCTCGGGCCCGGAGGTGTCGCCTCCCGCCGGTCGAGGTCAGTACCGGCGGGCCAGTACCGGCGGGCCAGTACCGGCGGGTCAGTACTGGCCGGCGCCTACGGCGCCTCTTTGGTCCCAGCCCTCCCCCCGGGGGGCGCGCAATAGCTGGTCGAAGCCAGCCTCGTCGCGCTCAGCGCCGCCAAGGAAGGCGATATTGATCTCGCGTTCGGCCATCAGGCGGCGCGCCCGGGACAAGACCGCGAGATAGGCGCACACGACCGGCAGGAAGGCCACGAAAGCCCACCATGCGACGGAAGAGCCCGTCACGACGGCTACCAGCACCATCACGCTCAGCAAGCCGATGACCGCGGCAAAGCCACGGCGGCGGCGGGCGGCAACTCGGGCGTGGAGGTTGGAGGTGACCATGGGCGCCGGGACCGTTCTCAGCGCGGGCCCGCGCCGCCTCCGGGGTGAAGAGGCCAGAGCGGCATACCCCTCGGCCCGAAATCGGGCATGGCGAGACGACAACCTGTAGTTATGCACAGCACTAAGTCCCCCTCTGAAGCGCGGCTAAACTGGGCAGTCGCAGGTGGTGCAGTTAGCGCGACCAGCACTTGCCTGGACCGGCTGAATTGGACTGTAATAAAAGTTAGTCCGCCTCGCGAACTCCGTCAAGGGGAACTTTTCGCGAAGACGCAACCAGTTCGCAATGCGAACGCTAGCTGCCACAAGTCGGGGCTTGGCCGTGAGCGGGTATTCCGGCTTTTGCGTCGTGCCCGCGTCGAGATGTAAAACAAATACCGGGGACCAGCCAGGGTGCTGCGCTCAGACCTCGACCATGAGGGTCACTGGGCCTTCGTTCACCAGGCTGACCTGCATAAGCGCGCCGAAGCGCCCTGTCGCCACCTCGGCCCCGCCGGAGCGCAGTTGCTCGACGACGCGGTCCACCAGCGCCCGGGCCTTCTCGGGCGGTGCCGCCTGAGCGAACGACGGGCGGCGACCTCTGGAAACGTCGGCGTAGAGAGTGAACTGGCTCACCACGAGCACGGGCAGGCCCAAGTCGGCGGCCGAATAGTTCATGTTGCCCTGCCCGTCGGGAAAAAGCCGCAATTGCCAGAGCTTGGCCGCCAGCCGGTCGGCGCCGCCCGTGTCATCGTGCCCGCCGACCCCGACGAGGGCGCACAACCCCCGGCCGATCCGGCCCACGACCTCGCCGTCGACGCTCACGGACGCCTCCGAGACACGCTGGACCAGGGCACGCATTGGCCGAAGCCTACTGAGCCGGGCTACGTTGAGGCCGCCCCCAGGTGCCACCGCGTAGAATCGCGAGCGCCATGGCCGTCCTCGAGCAACGGCGCGGTACCGCCCCGCCCGCACAGGTCCCTCTGAGCGGCCCCCAAGTACGCCCGCCCGTCCCCGCCAACCGGCCCGAGCGGAGCCCCCTCCTCATCGAGCTGACGCTGATCGCGTTCCTCGGGTGGATCTACGATTGGCTGCAAGATCTGGCCCCCCTCCGCCGCGGGGCGGCCTTCAGCCACGGCCAGGCCATCCTTTCTTTCGAACAACACATCGGCGTAGCCCCCGAGCACTGGCTGGACCACTGGCTAAGCCATGAGCACGCTCTCGCCTACGTTTGTTCTGACTTCTACGACAATGCGATCTTTGTCGTGACGCTGGGCCTGGCCGCTTGGACCTGGTGGCGGCGCCCCGACATTTACCGACCCCTGCGCAACGAGTTGGTGCTGGCGAACCTCATCGGCTTCGGGGTTTTCTGGCTCTACCCCGTAGCGCCACCCCGGATGCTCCCCGGGTTCGTCGATGTCGTGGAAAAAGTAGGAGGGTTCGGCTCCTGGCACAACACCCTCATTTCCCACGCCGACCAGCTGGCGGCCATGCCTTCCATGCACCTGGCCTGGGCGGCGTGGTGCTCGCTCGTCCTCTGGCGGCTGGCCGGGCAGGGGCGGTGGCGGTCAGTGACCGTCGTCGTGGGTGTGGCGTACCCATTGGCCACGGCCTGGGTCGTGATGGCGACGGGGAACCACTACCTGCTCGATGTGGCAGCCGGCACCGCTTGCACCGTCGTGTCGGTGCTCGTGGTGGAACGATTGCCGCTACTGCGCCGCCCGGGCAACGGCGCCCTCACCAACGGTCGTGAACGTAAAAAGCGATTTCGCGGTAGTAATGGTCCCTGATGCCGTTGGCCGCCTTTTCGGGCAGGCGCCCCCGCTTGCCCACGGCGGCGTTGGCGACCGCTTGGAGAGGGCTCTTGGCACCGGGGATAACGGTGGAAACGCCCGGCGCGTCGGCACACCAGCGCAGGGCCATCTCGGCCAGGGTCCAACCGTCGGGCAGGACCGTCTTGCGGAGCCGGCGAGCCGCCTGCACACCGGCCTCGAAGGGCACGCCCGAGAACGTCTCGCCCACGTCGAAGGCCTCACCGTGCCGGTTGTACGAACGGTGGTCGTTGGCCGGGAAAGCCGTCCTTTCGTCGTACTTCCCTGAAAGCAGGCCCGAGGCGAGCGGCACCCGCACGATCACGCCCACCCCCCGTTTTTCACAATTCGGGAACAGAGCCTCCATCGGCTTCAGGCGTAGCGCGTTGAAGATCACCTGCAATGTGGCCACTCCCGGCCGCAGGGCCGCCCGAAGGCCCTGGGCCACTGTTTGCACCGACACCCCGTAGGCCCCGATCAGCCCTTCGCCCACCATGGCGTCGAGGGCGTCGAAGACCCTGTCGTCTTCGTAGACCCCATCGGGGGGGCAGTGCAACTGGGTCAAGGGGATCGTGGGGATGCCGAGGTTCTGACGGCTCCGTTCTGCCCAAGCCCGCAGCGCCCCGGGAGTGTAATTGGCCGGGTCCTGGGCTGCCCGGCGCCCGCACTTGGTGGCCACTATCAACCCCGCATCGGGCCGCTCGGCCAGGAGGCGGCCGACCAGCCGCTCGCTGCGCCCATCGCCATAGACGTCCGCCGTGTCGAAAAAGTTCACGCCGGCATCCGCCGCCGCGTGCAGGGTCGCCATGGCCTGGTCCTCACTGACGTCACCCCAGTCAGCCCCCAGCTGCCAGCAGCCCATGCCGATGGCTCCCACGCTGAGGCCCGTTTTCCCGAGCTGGCGCGTTTCCATGGCGGTTACCCGTCCTCTCGCCGGCAAACGTTGCGGCACTCGCCGAGCCCGGCGATGCGCGAAACAAGGACGTCGCCGTCGCGCAAGTACCTTTTCGGCTCACGGAAATGCCCCGAGCCCTCCGGGGTACCGGTGGCAATGACGTCGCCCGGCAGCAAGGTCATAGCGTGCGATAGGTAAGACACGATGGCGGCGACGTCGAAAATCAGGTCTGAGGTATTGGCGTCTTGGACCACCTCGCCGTCCACTGCGCAATATAGCTGCATGCCGCCCTCGTCGACCGAAGGGTCGTCGCAGGTCACCAGCCATGGCCCGAGAGGCGTCGCCTTGTCGAAGCTCTTGCCCTGCAGGAACTGCCCGGTGCGGAACTGCCAGTCCCGCATGCTCACATCATTTATCACCGCATAGCCGGCGACGGCGCCCATCGCCTCTTCCTGGCTGGCACGGCGAGCGGGCCGGCCGACAACGACCGCGAGCTCGACTTCCCAGTCGACGGCGTGAGAAACTGGCGGCAGCACGATCTCGTCCCGGGCGCCGGCGAGGGCGGAAGCGAACTTGGCAAAAACAGTCGGGTGTGCGGGGGTGGTGGCATTTTGTGCCGCGCTGCGGGCACGATAGTTCTGGCCGACACACACGATCTTGCCCGGCTTCGGTACCAGCGGGGCGTAGTCGACCTCCCCCAGGCCGTGGCGGGTGCCGGCGGCGGCGGCCGCGATCTGGGGCCAGTCCGCCTGAGCAAGCAAGGCCCCCACATCGGCGGCGCTCACTTCGACTGCCTCGCCATCCACCTCTTCGATGCGGGCGGCGGTCGTCCTGGCACCCATTCGCAACGTGGCCAGTTTCACGAGGGCCAAACTACAGGGGCTCGGTAGCTGGTCGCACATTATCATTGGAATAAGGGTTCCGAGGACGAGGCCGTTCAGTCATAGGCTGCTTCCACCCACCACCGTCGCTTTTCCCGCACCAAAAGGTAGGCCCAACCCGCGGAGGTGGTCACTTGCAGGCGCGCCCGCCGCCGGCCACCGCCTTCCCACCAGCGTTCCTCGAGGGGCCAGGGGCCGGCCCACGCCTCGACTTCTTCGGGCTCGCGGTCGCCCACCACTACGCGCGCCGGCCGGGCGCTCACCTCACCCCGGCTGGCGACGCTCACCTGGTTGCCCTCTCGGTCCAGCACCTGGGCGGCCTGGGGCGAGGGGTACACGAGCGCCGGCGCCAGCCCGGGGAGCCGCCCGGGCCAGGGAGGGGGGCCTTCCCGGGGCTTCGCCCTGGTGCCCCGGGCTCCTGCGCCGACCGGGCCATCTGGGCGGGTCGGGCCATCTGGGCGGGTCGGGCCATCAGGGCGGGGGCCGGGGCCCCCTGCCCGGAGCGGCACCCGGGGCTCTCCCCAGGGGACGAAAAGGACCTGATCGCCGTAGTCACGGCCCCCTTGGAGCAGCGCCGTCCCGGCCGCCTCCGGCCCAAGCAGGCTCTGCACCCGGGCTAGCGCCCGGGCCGCTCGGGCCGCGGCTCCGGCGTCGTTGCCCCAAAAGCCGAGCTGGCGGCCGTCCTCGGGGCGGACCTCTTCCGGTACGAGGGTGAGCCGGGTGACCCGTCCCGCCTGGGCAACTTCTACTGGGGCCGGCGGTACTGGCTGGTGGGCCGGCGGCACTGGCTGGTGGGCCGGACCGCCCGGTCTCTCGGGGCCGGCCTGGCCGCCCCGGGCCCAGCCCTCCAGTTGCCAGCGCACCCTTTCACCGATGGCAGCGGCGCTGAGCGCCCCGTCGTGGCGCCAGCTCCGGCGGAAGGTGGTGCCGTACTCGGTCTCCGCTTCTATGGCGAGGCGGGTGCATACCAGGCCCGACCCGAGCAGGCGGCCGTGGAGCTCTTCAGCCAGGGCCCGGCCTACGAAAACGGCGGCTTGCAGGTGGTCCGCCGGCGGGTCGAGCTCGGCGCTCACCACCCAGTCGGGAGGAGGTAGGCGCCCCCGCACGGGACGTTCAGCAAGCCCTCGGGCCAAGCGGTGGGCCAGTAGGCCTTCGGCCCCGAACCGGCCGAGCACCGAGGCGGCCGGTAGCGCAGCCAGGTCTCCCAACGTCTTAATGCCCAAGCGCCCCAAGAGGTCCACCAAGCCCGAGAAATTGGCGCCGCCGGCGCCGGGCAGGCCGGCGGTGGCGAGCACCCCGAGGGGCAAAGGGGACAAGAAGGCCGCGCTGCCGCCCGAGGGTACGACGACGGGCGCCCCTGCCGGTGCCAGCTCGAGCGCCCCGGCCGGTGCCAGTTCGGGCGCCAACCTGGCCGCCAGCCCGGCCGCGAAGAGGCCGTCGGCAACGCCAACCAGGCAGCAGCCCGCCAGGCACCAGCCGTCCTGGCCCCGGGGGCCCGGACAGGGCCCGCCGGCC
>JBOGGK010000107.1:0-4391 GCA_050744045.1 Acidimicrobiales bacterium
GGCAAGCTGGAGCAGGTGATGCAAGAGCTGGCCATGCGCGAAGGCTTCGACGTCGGCCTCGAGATGTCGGGGGCGCCCGAGGCGCTGCAGACGATGGTGAGCTCGATGGCGCACGGGGGCCGGATAGCGGTGCTCGGCTTGCCCACCAGCCACTTCGGCATCGACTGGTCCCACTTCATCACCAACATGCTCACGATGCGGGGCATCTACGGGCGGGAGATGTTCGAGACCTGGTACTGGATGTCGGTGCTGGTCGAGTCGGGCCTAGACCTCTCCCCTGTCATCACCCACCGGTTCCCGGCCACCGAGTTCCGCGACGCCTTCGACCTCGTGGGCGCGGGCGAGTGCGGCAAGGTCGTGCTCTACTGGGGAGAGCCCTGATGTACTCGGATCTGCGCCCCCGGATACGCGAAGAGCTCGATCGGCTCGCCTCCGAAGGACTCTACAAGGGCGAGCGCGTCCTCGAGTCCCCCCAGCAGGCGCACATCTCCGCCGCCGGCCGGCACGTGGTCAATTTCTGTGCCAACAACTACCTGGGCCTGGCCGACGACCCCCGCATCATCGCCGCCGCCAAGGACGCCCTCGACCGCTACGGCTATGGCATGGCCAGCGTTCGGTTCATCTGCGGCACGGCGACGGTCCATGCCGAACTGGAGAGCCGGCTCTCCTCGTTCCTCGGGACGGAAGCCACGGTCCTTTACTCGTCGTGCTTCGACGCCAACGGCGGCCTGTTCGAGACGCTCCTCGACGAGCACGACGCCGTCATCAGCGACCAGCTCAACCACGCTTCGATCATCGACGGCATCCGCCTGTGCCGGGCGGAGCGCTACCGGTACGCCAACCGGGACATGGCCGATCTGGAGGCGCAGCTGAAGGCCGCCTCGGGCGCCCGGCGCCGGCTGGTCGCGACCGACGGCGTATTCTCCATGGATGGGTACCTCGCCCCGCTCACGCAGATCTGCGAGCTGGCTGGGCGCTACGACGCCATGGTCATGGTCGACGACTCTCACGGCGTCGGGGTCCTCGGCCCGGGTGGGCGGGGCACGCCGGCGCTCCACGGGGTGGCCGACCGCGTCGACATCGTGACAGGCACCCTCGGCAAAGCCCTGGGCGGGGCGAGCGGGGGGTACACGAGCGGGCGGGCCGAGGTGGTGGAACTGCTCCGCCAGAGGTCGCGGCCGTACCTTTTTTCCAATTCGCTGGCACCTTCCATCGCCGCCGCGTCGGTAGTTGCGCTCGACCTGCTGGCCGGGAGCGACGAGCTGCGGGCCCGCCTCCAGGAGAACACGGCGCTGTTCCGCTCCGAGATGGCCGCCGCCGGCTTCGACATCCTGCCCGGCACCCACCCGATCGTGCCGGTGATGGTGGGCGACGCCGAGCTCGCCAACCGGATGGCAGAGGCCCTTTTCCAGCGAGGGGTCTACGTCGTCGGCTTCAGTTACCCGGTGGTGCCGAAGGGCGCGGCCCGCATCAGGGTGCAGATCTCCGCCGCCCACGAGCGCGACGACATCATAGGAGCGGTAGCGGCTTTCCGGGAGGTACGCGCCGCCGCCCCGTGACGCCGCCCTGCCGCGTGCACGAGATGTACAGACGCCGGTCCGAAAGGCCGCATCTGCGCGTTCCATGCTCGAAAACGCGCACGAGGCGTACAAATGTGGCTCGTCACGGATCGCGTTTGTAGATTTCAGGTACGTCCCCGTCTACTCGAGCCGGCACGCTTGGGCCACCCTCCCGGCTAGGGCACGGGCCACCCTCTTGGCTCGCTCGGGCCACCCGCTGGGTAGAGTACGACTGATGTTCGGGTGCAGGGGGGGCATGGCGGTTTGCCTCGCCGTCGCAACTTTTTCGGCCGCTGTAGCGCCGGCCGCTGCAGCCCCGGCCGCCGCAGGCGCAATGCCCGGCACTCCCGCTGGTCCACCGGCGCACATAACCACGGCGAGCCCACCGGTGAGCCGCAGCGGCTACCTGGACCGGGCCTCGGTGGGCATCCAGGTGACCTCCCACAACGTGGGGGACCTGGAGGTCCTGGCCGTCGTCAACGACAGCTGGCCCGACCAGGTGGTGTCGGTCTCCGGGGGCGGAATAAGCGACTGGGCACGCGCCTCGGCGCCGTTTTACGACCCCTGGGACAACCAGGTGCTCCAGGTCTGGTACGGGACGGTGACGGCAGCCAAGACCTCCACGGTCCGGGCCCACTGGGACGGCACGGTTGCCGATGCCGACGTGGCCGAGCAGGAGTTCCATGCTGCGGGCGGCAAGGGGTGGGCGGTGGTGGGCGAGGCCGGGTCGCGTAGCCCGTTCCCGGCCCTCACTGCCACCGGCAAGGAGCAGTTGTACTTCGCCGCCGCCATGGCCTGGGGCAATGCCGCTGCCGGGACCACCCCGGGGGTCAATTACCACGTGCCGTCGCGAAACTTCCTGTTCGCTTCGGACACCAACGTGGGCGCCCGGGAATCGCCCACGGCTAGAGGCGGGGGGTCGATAGCGGTGCTCTTCACGCCGAGCGGGGCCGGGGCAGGTCCGGGCCCCGGGGGGCCGGCTACGACCACCACCCTCTCCCCGGGCAGCTCGCCCCGGGACTACGGACCTACGCCCACCTTCGCCTGGCACACGAGCATGTTCGCTGAGGACGTGCAGAGCTGGCCGGTCGACAAGCACTCGGGCCAGTTTGCGGCGGCGTTCGTGGCCGACTACAAGCACCTCTACGGTTCGGTGGGCGTGAACACGCTCCCCCTCTACCTCGTCCCCGCCGGGCAGGCCAAAATACGTTTCGGGGTAGCGCATGGTTGCACGGACTTCCTCGGCCAGACCGGCGCCAGGATCCCGATACCCGCACACGCCCACCTGAACGGGTCGTCCGACAACCCAGTGGTCGTGTACCAGCCCTCTAGCGGCACCGATTGGGAACTGTGGAAGGTCTCGGTCTCCCCCGGCGGCACTTACTCGGCGTGCTGGGGGGGCAAGCTCGGCACCGCCCGTTCGGACGGCGTTTTCCCCGCCCCTTACGGCCTGTCCGCTACCGGTATCAGCTACCTGGCGACGACGGTCACCGAGGCTGACGTGAAGTCAGGCTCGATCAACCATGCCGTCGCGGTCATCCTCCCCCGTTGCAACTGGTGGGTCCGCCCGGCGGACCGGGGGGACTGCGGCTCGGACCCGGGCCAACCTTCCGAAGGCCAGTGGTTCCGCTTCCCCGAGAAGGAAGCCTGCCCGCCGGCCGAGTGCACCACACCGTTCGCCCGCATGGTGTTCAGGGCCATCCAGCGTTACGGGATGGTGGTGGTGGACCAGGGCGGCGCGGTGATGATCGAAGCCGAGCAGCCAAGCGATTGGGCGGCGCAGGGCCACCGCGGGCCCAACCCGATCGAGGCCAGCTGGCAGGGCGAGGGCCAAGCCCAGGTGGTGGCCAGCCTGCCCTGGTCGGATCTGCAGGTCGTCGACCCGCCTCCGAGCTGAGCGGCGAGAGCTGCGGCACCGTCCCCTGCCACGGCCGGGCCTGCCGGTGGTCTTGGGGCCTCCGCCAGAACTACCATCACGCGGTGAGCGAACGCCCGACCGAAGTGCCCGACGCCACCGACGACGAACAGACGAGCGAGGAAGGGGACTGGTTCGCGGTCAGGTGCGTCTTCCACCACGTCCACAACCGCCCCGGGGGACCGCAAGACTTGCGCCCTGGCGAGCACGCCTACGAAGAGAGGGTCACGCTCTGGTTCGCCGCCACCGCCGACGACGCCATCGAGATGGCAGAAACCGAGGCGGAACAGTACGCGTCGGCCGCCGGCTCGGACTACACCGGTCTGGCGCAGTCGTACTGGTTGGAAGACGAGCCCGGTCACGGTGAGGTCGCCTTCTCCCTCATGCGCAAGAGCCAGCTCCAACCAGACGCTTACATCGACTCCTTCTTCGACACTGGCCAGGAGTACGAGGACTCGCTGGAGGAATGAGGCCTGCGCGGCCGGGTGGCCGCGTGGCCCAATGGCCGGTCAGACCCGGACCACCTCCCCACCACCGTCACGCCAGCCGCGGGCCATAGCAGGGGTGTCGAAGGCGGCGGCGAACAGCCCCGCCGCCGAGATGGCCACGGCCCCCCCGGTGCCGCCCAGGGCTGAGACCTCCCCCAAGGAAGCCACCATGGCCGGTCCGAGCGGTGAGCCCGAGCGCATCGCCCAGTCCACCCGGTGGGCGAAGCCGGCGAGGATGAACAGCTCGCCCGTGCCGGTCGCCGAGATCGCCGCGGTACGGTCGTCGGCCCACGTGCCGGCCCCGATGATCGGGGTGTCCCCCACCCGCCCGGGCCGCTGGCCGGCGCGCCCGCCGGTGGAGGTGGCCGCCGCCACATGGCCGTCACCGTCGAGCGCCACCGCCCCGACCGTGCCCGGCCCGGGCATTGC
>JBOGGK010000108.1:0-1819 GCA_050744045.1 Acidimicrobiales bacterium
TTCGTGGCGATGGCAGACGTCGACCGGGCGGTCACCGCCGGGCGGACCGAGGGGTTCGTCAAGCTGATCGCCGGGCCTCGGCCCCTGCTGCGCGACGTCGGCGGCGGCAGGTTGCTCGGGGCCACCATCGTTTGCCCCCGGGCCGGAGAAATGGTCCACGAGGTCGCCCGGGCCATGCACACGAACATGTTCACCGGCCGCCTCGCCCAGGCGGTCCATGCCTACCCCACCTGGTCGACGGCGCTTCGCCAGGCCGCCGCGCAGTTCTTCGGGAAGATAGACGGGCGTTCGGCTCGTCCGGCCGGCGTCCCGCCCGACCGCTGAGCCACCCGACGCCAATCTCTCCGGGGCAAGGAGATGCTCGGGCGGTCGCCGCGAGCAAGCCGATCATGTGCCCCTTGGCCGCCGGCACGTGCATGGGCATGGGTATCGGCCCGAGCTTGTGAGCGGGCTGGCGTAGCTCATCCCCGAGGTGCCCATGACCAGGATCATGACGACGATGTAGAGCAGGCGGGCGAGGGCCTCGCTCGCCGCGCTCGGGCTACCCCGCTCCTCGGCCGCCGTCGCGCCCCGGCAGAGCGGCACGTCGCTGACCGCCAGGCCGAGCGCTCGGCGGAGATGGGGTAGGCGACCTCGATCGGGGCGTTGCCGAAGATGGTCGAGACGCCGGCTACCTCGAGCTCGGGGGAACGCAGGGCCTGGAGCAGCGCGTAGCCGTCGTCGACGTCGGCGCCGGGGACCCCGACGGCGGGATCGGTGTCGATCCACACCCGGCGAGCCCCGAGGGTGGGAGCGGTGCTCACCCGAGCTTCCGGACCCGGGTGGCGGCGACCTCGAGCAGGTGCCCCTTCTCGGCGAGGCCGGCGGAGAGCGGCAGCTGGGCGACGCCGAGGAGCCGGCGGATGACCTCGACCCCGCAGAACGCCCAGACGAGGTCCACCTCAGCGGTCGCCTCGGCCAGATAGGCGCCGAGGGCCCGGTCGGCGACGTCGGCGGGCTGGTCCGAGAGCTCGAGATGGGCGAGCATCACCCCGAGGTCGAACTCCGGGGGCCCGAAGAACCCGAACTCCGGGTCGACCACGAACGGGCCGCCCGGCCCTTTGAGCCAGGACCCGGGGTAGTAGTCACCGTGGAGCAGTGTGGTGCCCGGACCGAAGTAGGCGGCGCCGAGCGCCGACGTGGCCGAGCGGAGCCCACGATCCCGGCGCAACGGCTCCGCAAGCTTAGAGAGGCCGGGGGTGAGGGCGTCGAGGTCCACCCCGTTGTCCGGGCGCAGGGGCAGCTCGAAGACGTGCTCGTGGTTGAGCCGGCGCATCTCCGCGTTCTCGATCCGCCGGGCGCCGTCGTCGTCGTGGAAGCCGCGGTGCAAGGCGCAGAGCCAGCCGACCAGCGCGTCGAGGGTCGCTGTGTCGAGGCGATCGCCCGTGTAGACGCCGGTGAAGTCGGCGGCCGGGCCGAGGTCGGAAAGCACCAGCACCTGGCTGGCCGGGTCGACGCCGAGCAGGCGGGGCAGGCGGCTCGCCAGGTCGGGGCGCTCCCCGACGAGGGCGTACCACTCGGCTTCGACGAGGGTCCGACCGGGCGGTGCGGCGAGGTGAGGGTAGCGCGCCACGAACGGGCGGCCTTGCTTGACGACGAGGCTCCGGCGTGCCGTCACCACCCGCAAGACGAGGTTCATGTTCCCCGGCCCGGCCGGCTCGACCAGCTCGACGACCTCGGCGTCGTCGATCCAGCCCTGGGCCAAGAGGTATGCCCGGAGGGCGACTCGGTCGCCGCCGTCGAGCACCATGCGCTCGGCACCCGCGGCACGGGCGGAGCC
>JBOGGK010000109.1:0-10995 GCA_050744045.1 Acidimicrobiales bacterium
CTTCTGGGCCCTCGACGACGTCAGCTTCGAGGTCACCCAGGGGTCGACCACGGCCCTGGTGGGCGAGAACGGCTCGGGCAAGTCCACCATGCTCAAGTGCCTGGCCAAGATCCTGCGCCCGGACAAAGGATCGGTCACGACGACGGGCAAGATGTCGGCGCTGCTGGAGCTGGGCGCCGGCTTCCACCCCGAGCTCTCGGGACGGGAGAACGTGTTCTTGAACGGGGCCATCCTGGGCCTTAAAGCCAAAGAGCTGCAGGCTTGCTTCGACGACATCGTCGACTTCGCCGGTATCGGCCAGTTCATCGACGAGCCGGTGAAGAACTATTCCTCGGGCATGTACGTGCGCCTGGGCTTCTCGGTCGCCATCAACGTGGAGCCCGACATCCTGCTCGTGGACGAGGTCCTGGCTGTGGGCGACGAGGCGTTCCAGCGCAAGTGCCTCGAACGCTTCGCCGAGCTCAAGCGCAACGGCAAGACGGTGATAATCGTGTCCCATTCCATGCAGTCGGTGGTGAACATGTGCGACCACGCCGTCTGGTTCAAAAAAGGGCACAAGATGGCCGATGGCAAGCCCCGCGAAGTCGTCGAGGCGTACACGGGCTCGATCGCCCTGGGCGAGCACCGGCCCACCGAGAGAGGGGACCGCTGGGGTTCGGGCGAGGCCCGCATCGAGCGGGTGGAGGTGCTCGACCGTACGGGCCTCCAGGTGGACCGGGTGGGCAGCGGGGAGCCGGTCACGCTCCGCTTGTGGTACACGACGACAGAGCCCGTAGCCCGGCCGGTGTTCTCGGTGTCGGTGGTGACCCTGGAGGGGGTAGTCATCACCGCCCCTTCCACCCGGGAGGCGGACCTCGTGCCCGAGAAGCTCGACGGCAGCGGTTGGCTGGACTTGCAGATCCAGCAGTTCCCCATACTCGCCGGCACCTACGACGTCACCGCTTCGATCACCGACTTCACCATGGCCCACCCCTACGACGTGCGCCGCAACGTGCTGCGCATAGACGTGGACCGCAAGGGCCCCACCGATGTCAACGGGCTCGTTTTCCTGGGAGGGCGCTGGGCTTTCGGGCCTTGACCGGGGGTGGGGCGGGGCAGGGGCTCTGAAATGGAAGTGGTTTTCGGGCCAGCGCTAAGTTGTCTGCGCGATGGCCAGGAGACGGCAAAGCCAGGCAGAGGTACCTGGTGATCGTGGGCCCCTGCTCGCGCGCCGCCAAGCCCTGGGGCTGGGGATGGCCACGGCGGCGGCGATCTCCCTGGGGCGGTGCTCGCTCGCACGAGGGGCTTTCGCCGAGCCCATAAGCACTTCCAGTGCCAGGAGATCCGCGCTCCCCAAGCTGGACAGCAGCGCCACGGTCGTGACTGGTAACATCCAAAGGTACCTTTCGCGGCCCGACTTGGCCCCCCCGGCGGTGCACGTCGACATCCACAGGCAAGGTCAGGACACCGGGCTGGTATTCGTCGACAGCCACAGCGGGCCGAGCGACCAGGGGCCTATGATCATTGATGGCTCCGGGGAACTGGTCTGGTTCAAAAAGGTGTCGAGGGGGCCGCGCTCGACCAGGCGTGCCTTCAACCTCAGGGCGCAGTGGTGGCAAGGCAAGCCAGTGCTCACGTGGTTCGACGGCAATGTCGTCGCCTCTCATGGCAAGGGGGAAGACGTGATCGCGAGCCCCTCCTACACCGAGATAGCCAGGGTGCGGGCGGGCGACGGTTATTCCGACGACCTCCACGTCTTCCTGCTTACGCACGAGGGCACCGCTATCGTCAGCTCCTTCGGCCTCGCCTACGCCGACCTCGCCCCCTACGGCGGGGGGGCCAACGCCCCATATCTGTACGGCGTGGCCCAAGAGATCGACATCTCCAGCGGCAGGGTCCTGTTCGACTGGCACAGCGACGAGCACGTCAGCCTCGACGAGTCCTATGCCCCGCTCGCTTTCTACCGCTCTCATCCCTGGGACTACTTCCACATCAATTCGATCTCCGTCGCCCGCGACGGTAACTTGCTCATCTCTTCTCGCAACACCTGGACGGTGTACAAGGTGGAGCGCTCGACCGGGCAGGTGCTGTGGAGGCTGGGGGGCAAAAAGAGCGATTTCAAGTTCGGCCGCGGGGCCCATTTCTCCTGGCAGCATGACGTCAACGAACAACCCGATGGCACGTTCACGGTCTTCGACAACGGGATCGGTGACTACAAGAGCGAAGCTCAGTCCCGGGCCCTGGTCCTCCGGGTCGACGACGTGGCCCGCCGGGTGAATCTGGAGCACCAGTACGTCCACCCGCGCTCGCCACTGCTGGCCGGGGCCCTGGGGAGCGTCCAAGTACTGCCCGGGGGCCACGTGTTCGTCGGGTGGGGCGCAGAGGGGGCCTTCACCGAGTACGGGCCGGGCGGGAGGGCACTTCTCGACGGGCGCCTGGACGGCGAAGGCGTCCAGTCCTACCGGGCCTTCCGCCAAGACTGGGTGGGCTTCCCCGCCGGGCCCCCGGACGTCGCCGTGGAGCGGGGCGCCAAGGCCATGACCCTGTACGTGAGCTGGAACGGCGCCACGCAGGTGACCGAGTGGCTCGTGCTCGGTGGCAAGCACCCCTCGGCCCTGGGGGCGCTCGGGACGGCCTACAGGCAAGGCTTCGAAACGATCATTCGGGTGCCGCAGCGCACGGCCTATGTCGCCGTGGCGGGGCTGGACGCCCGTGGGAAGCAGCTCGGCGGGTCGAAGGCTCAGGCTACCTAGGCGTACTTGGGTGCTGGGGCCATACCGGCTGCCCGCCGTGCCCGGACTACCAGGTTCAGGCCATGGCCCCGGCCAGCTTCGGTTGCCAGGACAGGTCGGCGAGGTCGGCAGCCGCGCGCCCGGCGGCCCAACCGGCGTCGTCGGTGACCGTGAACTCCGACGTGGTCGTGTCTGGGAACATCTTGGCCACCGCCTCGTCCACGCCGCGCTCGCGGTTGGCCAGCACGGGGAGCAGGGCGTCGCCGGCGGTGGCGACCGCGGCCTCAGTGGCGGCGGCGGCTGCCTCCCGTAGGCGCGCACCGATGCGGGTTGCGTAGGCGAGCAGGAACGAACGCCGGTAGGAGGGCCGGCTGGCGTCCCGCCTCCCCATGCTCTTCAACAGCGCCTCCCAGGCGTCGCGGTCTGCCGGCAGCCCCCGCTCCAGCGCCCCGGTACCGGCCCCGGCCGAGCTTGCTTTGCGTTGGCGCAACGGGAGGGTCATCTGGTTGGTGGCGTGCACCAGCAGGGCGGTAAAGAGCAACTCGGTCGTCGTCAGGTCGTCGGGGTGGCCGAAGACGGTCACGAAACCGTACTCGTAGAGCGAGACCGTACGGCACCGGTTGGCCCGGGCCACGACCGCCAGGAGGAGGCCCTTTTGCTTGAGGTAGGGGTCGTCCAGCCAGCACCGGCGAGCCTCGACCCCGGCCCCGGCCCCGGCCCCGGCGCCCTCGGTAGCCTCCTCCACGGCGGCCCGGTCCAGGTTGTGGCGGGTCATCAACTCTTGTGCCTTGGACAAAAAGGCGTCGGCCTCCTCTTCGAAAGCGGTCGCCTCGGCCTTGGCGAGCAGGCCTCTGACCTTGTCCAGGACGGCTGGGTCCAGGTCGGGCCGCGGCCGGTGGCGCCGGGCGGGCGCGGCGAGCTCGGGCAAAGGCCGTAGCTGGGCGAGGAACCCGATGGCTCCGACGGCCGAGGAGACGTCGGCCTCCCAAGACGGGGACGCCACGTCGAGCGCCCGGGCGGCGGGCGCCAGGCCGGCCACTTGCTCTTCCCAGCGGGCGGCGACGAGCGGGCGGGGCTGCCGGCGCCGGACGGCCTCGGCCAGCACCGCCTCGGTCAGGTTGGCTGCGGCCACGGTGAGCTTGCGGCGCACGATGGCAGAGACGTCGCGCGGCTCCCACCCACTGGCGAGAGCGAGAGTGGCGTGCTCGGTGAGCGCCGCCGCCACCCGGGCGGTGACGAGGGCGCACCAACCGGTGCCGGCGCCGCGGTCGGTCAGCTTGTCGAGCTCGGGGCCGGGCTCGCGGTCCTCGCAATGGGCGTGGGCGGCGTCCATGACCAAGCGGTCGACCATGTAGGGAAGGAACCCCGAGAAGCCGCCGAAGGGGTGCGGGCGGCCCGGCCCGGCGTTGCGCTGGCGGTCGCGGGCCTCGCGGCGCTGCTTCTTGGCCCGCCGCCGCTCTTTGTTACGGACTCCCATGGGAGCGATCTTGCCATGGGGTACTGACCGTTTTGGTGGACGCTCGCTGAGCTGGGCCAGGACCAGCCGACGTGCTCGAAGCGAGGCGCGAGCCGGCTTAGCTTACGGCGGGGGTTGAGGGCTCCCGCCGAGCGGGGTAGGGTCGCGGGCTTGGGCGGTCGTTGCGCGGGACAGTCCCTACCGCCGGGAGCCTCGATCGGGGGCAAGACGATGAGAAATGGACTGGTTGGTGCGCGGGGTACCCCGGCGGCGGGCCTCAGGCGGGCTAGGTACCTGGCACGAGGTCCACTTTCCCTCATGGTCCTCATGGTCCTCGCTGCCCTCGGCACCGCCGGCGTGGTGGCGGGGCCGGCGCCGGCAGCAGCGGCCAAAGCGGTCCCGCAGCCCAAACTGTTGCCCAAGCTGTTGGTCGAGACTGCTGGCACCAACGGGGACGCCCTCTACCCCTGGCCGCAATTCCCCTCTTCGATTGCCGTCCAGTCCAACGCCACCATCTCGGGGCTGCGCTGGGGGGAGCACTCGGCCTCGGGCGCCCGGGCGGCGGGGATGCTTCGGGTCGACCTCTGTCCCAAGAGCTGCACCCGGCCCCGCTTGCGGAGCATGAGGGTGAGCCTGCAGGCCTCGAGGCCAAGGTCGTGCCCGGTCACGGCCTACGAGACCAAGGACCACGAGACTTACAAGTACCAGCTGCGGGTGCTCGTGTACTCCCGGCTGGTCGGCACCCCGCTCCAGAAGGCGGCGTTGCCCAAAGGGACCGCCAAGCTGTTGGCCCTGTCGCCTGGTTGCCCGAGCCACTTGCCCGCCAGCCGGTGGCCCCCTCCGGCCCACCGCGCCCGGGGCGAGGCGCTGGCGTGGTCGGTGCCGATGAACCTGGCCACCGCGCCCGGTACCCAGCTCGTCGCCTGCCAGGGCCCAGACAACTGCACCGTGGTCGGTGCGGGGACGTCAGCCAACAAGGCGGTGCGCTGGGACGGCACCACGTGGTCCGGGCCGGCGCCACTGGCGAGGAAAGGGGCGCAGGTGACCTCGCTCTCCTGCACCGCTCGCACGGGCTGCGTCGCCGCCGACAGCGCCGGGGACGTAATGACTTCTGGTGCCAAGGGCTGGTCAGCGCCGCGCCGGGTGGACCCCCACGGGGACCTGAAGTCGGTGTCGTGCTCGCCGAGCGGCTTCTGCGCCGCCGTGGACGCCCGCGGTCACGCCGTCACCTACAACGGGCGGGCCTGGTCGCGCCCAAGTCGGGTGGACCGGGCAGGGGGCCTGGCCTCGGTGTCCTGCCCGACGGCCAAGTTCTGCGCCGCCTCGGACGCGACCGGGCACGTGCTCACCTTCGACGGGCGCTCCTGGTCGGGCCCTCGCCTGGTGGACCGTGGCGAGGCCGTGTTGTCGATGAGCTGCCCGACGGCCCGGTTCTGCGTGGCCACCGACAGCCTGGGCCGGGTGCTCACCTGGCGGGGCTCGCGGTGGTCGGCGCCCGAGTACATAGGAGTGGGGCTTTCCGGTGTGGACGCTTACGGAGCACCGCTCGCCTGCGCTTCACCCCGCTGGTGCGTCCTCGTGGACGAGGTCGGGAACGCCTTTACCTACAACGGTCGCTCCTGGTCTGGGCCCCAGGGGATCGAGAGCGTGCTCGGGGCCCTCAGCTCGGTCTCCTGCCCTTCGGCGGCCTTCTGCGTCGCGGTCAACAACGGCCCCCACGCCATCGTCGGCCGGGCGGCTCGTAGGAGGTAAGGGGCCCGCCGCTAGCCCCGGCGCGAAGAGGCCCGCTTGGGCCTCGGGGCCGGTGCCGTCAGCACCTTCGGGTTAGCGCTCACCAAGCGACCTGGGGCTTTGGGCGGTTTCTAACCGAGGGCGGCAGCGCTTTGGTCGATTGCTGTCGAAAACTGCAAGCAATCGACCACAGCGCCGCCCTAAGGGGCGATGACGGCGAAGCGAGGTGACGCACCGAGGAACCGGTCAAGGGCCGAAGGAAAGGCGCGCCGGGTGGCCCATTCGACATCGCGCAGCCTCTCGGCCCGGGCGGGGCCCCAGGAGGTGGACCAGACCAACGACACTAGGGCCTCTGGCGTGGCCCCGCCGCCGAGCGGGAGCCGGGACACGAGCGCGGCGTCGTACTCGGCGTGGTGGTCGGGCTGTGCCTTGCGGAGGCGCTGGAGCGCGGTGTGCCCGACCCGCCGGAACCGTTCGGCCGTCCCGGCCGCCTCCCCCCACACGGTCTCCACCAGCAACAACCGCTCGGCAGCCCCGTGCCAGGCCTCGAGGGCGGCTTTCGGGTCCGGGAGCGTCCAGACGAGGTGGCGCCCGACGACAGCGGCGAAGCCGCTGACCTCGGGGTTGGCCGCGTCGGCGTGCACGGTCTTCACCTCGATGCCAGCGCGCTCGGCCTTTTCCTGCAGCCGGGCAAGCATGCCCTCCGACAAATCGAGGGCAGTGACCTCGTAGCCCTGCCCCGCGAGCTGGAGGGCGAGGAACCCGGTGCCGGAGCCGACGTCGAGGACCTTCGCAGGCGGCGGGGGTAGCAGGCGGCGCAACGCCGCCCGCCAGGCGGCCAGCTCCAGGGCTGTCCTCGGGTTGTGGCTCGGAGAGCGGTCGTAAGTGGCCGCGTCCAGGTCCCAAAAAGAGCGCACCTGCTCGCTGATCGACGACATAAAGCCGTTTGTCAGCCTAACAGCTCGAGCTCCTTGGCAACGCCCACGTGAGTCGCCGGGAAGTGCGACCAACCCGTCGAGGTCTGCCCTCAGTGCAAGAAGGGGACGACGGTCCGACGAAGGGGCGAGTTCGGCCTGCTCCTCGGCTGCTCCAGGTTCCCGGCGTGCCAGCACACGCGGGACCTGTAGTGCGGCCCGATAGGGGCCAGCGCGGGTGGCCGACCTTCGAACAGCGGGACAACCTGAGCGGGAAGCGGGGCCTGCCGGGCTTCAGCAGGTCAGGCCACTCCGGAAAGGTCAGAAGAGCGAAATCGCTTGCCCGCCGGCATGGGCAGGGCCACGATATGGGCGATGTTCCAGGAGCCCGAGCTACGAGTGGTCAAGTTCCCCCCGCCCCCGGAGGAGGAGCAGGCCGAGCGCGATCGCCAACGTGAGGGGCCCCGCCGGCGCTACCGCGAGCGGGTAGCGGCGAAGCTCTCGGACCTGGGTGCGCCGGCGGGGCGCCCGTCGGGGCGTTTTTACCGTGCTTGGAAAGGAGGCGACCCCGACATCGACGATGAAGACAGTTATGAGCTGAGGGAGGACGAAGAGGACGACGTGGTCGCGGAAGGTTCGATCGTCGCCGAGGGTTACGGCTCCAGCCCTGCCGAGCGCGCCAGGTTCATCGTCCAGACGGTGCGGGACCACCTTCGCCACCAGTCCTGTCGCCGGCACGCGGAGGGGCTACCCGAACTGGCGTCACTGCTGGGCCGGGAGCCAGCGTTCTGCCCATCCTGTGGAGCGCGCCTCTGCCGCGGTGTCGGCGAACTGGGGCGCTAGGGGCATTGCGATCGCTCGGGCATGGAGACAGGTAGCCGAGACCGGGCGCCCGCCAGGCTATCTACGGATGCGTTCGATCTAACCGAGACGAGGCGCAGGCGCTTACCCGAAGAAATTGTACGGCGCCGCGGGCTCGCGGTGGCTCACTCGATCGGCTGATGCGCCAGCGCCGCAGGCTCTCGTCCCGCGAACACCCAGCCGACGGCGGCGGCGAACGCGGGCATGCCGAAGAGGAGCAAGGCGAGGTCGGTGACGGGGACGTTGCCGAGCGCGGCGATCCCCCCGTTCAGGGAATTGCTTCGCAGCCAACCGATCATGGCTACGTAACCGCCCACCCCCCCGAGGAGCGCGCCGAGGAAGCCGAGCGCGCCGGCGGTGACGGCGGTGAGGGTGCGCCGGGTGAAGGTGGAGGCACCGGTCGCCGTCAGCGTCCGGAGATCGCTCGAGGTCTCGGCTCGCACGAGCCCGACCGACATCCCGAGCACGCCGAGGGCGATCACGATCCCGAAGATGGTCGCCCAGCCGATGACGGCTGTGGAGGTGGGCTCGTCGTTCTTCGCCTCGACCGAGAGCTGGCTCGTCGACGCAGCGAGCTGGGCGCTGGCGATCTGGGAGGCCGTGAAGGGCTGAGACCCTTGGACCAGCCATGTCGACGTTGTCGCCGTGATGTGGAACTCGCGCATCGCGTGCTCGGTGATCACCGTGTTCGGGGCGGAGGTCCCCGTTGGGAGCGCCCCGACCGCTTGGACCACCGGGTGCGCTAGGCAGCTCGTGGCGGCCGTACAGCTCTGGGATGTGGGCCCCTCACCGGGAGCGCCTGGAGCGGTTGCGGACTTGGCACCGGATCCGTAGTTGAAGACGAGGCCGGAGACGCCTGTGAGGCCCGGGCGTGAGCTCAAGATGTCGGCGTTCGGGTCGATCTCGGACGGCTTGATGTCGAACGCCCGGAGGAGCTGCGGCGTCGCGACGTAGACGGCACCGTTCCACTGGCGGCCCAAATTGGTGCCGTTCAACCCCGCGTTCGGCGTCCCGAGAGGGATGAGCTGCGCGCCGAGCGCTCTCGCCACCCTCTCGGCGCTGGCGGCAAGCTGAGCCGGAGTTGCGGTCTCCACCGGATGGTCCTGGACCGGGACGAGCCTGCCTGTCGAGTTTCGGTGAACGGTCGGCGCCCCAGAGGGCGGAAAGCTGGTGTGGATGGCGAGCTCGTTCGAGGAAAGGTTCGGGCCCGCGTAATCAAACACGTTCCCGTAGCGGGCCGCGGCCGCGACCATCACGATCACCGCGGTAAGGACCCCCACACTGATCGCCGCAAGCGCCGAGCCCGAGCGGGAGCGGTACCGGGCGAGGTCGCTCAGCGCGAGCCGTGTCGCGATCGGCGCCCGCCGGCCGAGCCGAGCCGTGAGCGAGAGGAGGAACGGGGCAAACAGGATGATCCCAGGGACGAGGAGCACGATCCCGAGCACGAGCTCGGGCATCCCGCCGCTCCCGCTGCCGCTGTTAGTGCTGCCCGAGTAGCCGAGCAAAAGGAACGCCGCGACAAGGCAGACGATGCCGGGGACGACCGAGCGCTGGATCTGGCGAGGTGGCGTGGGGCGACCGGAGAGCGCGGTGACGATCGGCACCTTCGTGATCGCCTGAGCGGGGCGAGAGGCAGCAACGTACGCGGCGACAACGGCGAGCACCATCGCTGCGGCGACCACGGTCCACGAGAGCGCAAATGCCCCGATGACGTGGTGCGAGGTCTGCTCGAGACTTGGACGGTAGGCGAGCCAGACGACAAGGCCTAGCACGAAGCCGGCGATCGCACCGACGAGACCGACTACCGTGCCGTTCGCACGTACCACGAGGCTGACGTGGCGGTCGGTAGCGCCGGTCGACTCGAGCATCCCGATCGACCGCAGTCGGCGCTGAGCGAGCACGGTGAAGCCACCGACCGAGACCAGGGCGATGAGCACCATCCCGAGGACCAACCCGGCCAGCGAGATCGTCTCCGGGTTGAAGACGTTCGACCGCGCGACCGTCGCCGGGGTCTCCACGTCGTGGCCGATCGATTTCAACGACACGCCCGGGGCGTTGAAGAGCGCCGTGACCTGCGTGGGGTTATTCACCTGCTCGGGCGCGACCAGGGCGAGCTCGTCGAGGAGGCTCTGGGGGTTCTTGACGATGCCGACCACTTTGCGTGCGGCACCACCCGCCCGCCAGGTGCCCCCGATCCTCAGGTGGAAGTCTGAGGCGACACCCCTCGTGAGCGCGACCTGGTCCGGGCCGACAGGGTACTGGCCGGACACCAGAGAAAGCATCGGCCCGGTGAACGGCCCGCGCGGGTCTTCAGAGATCAGCTGGTAGGTGTTGATCGACCCAGGGACTGCCACCGTCCTTTGCTCGATCACCTCGACCCGGCCGAAGCGGTGCTCCAGGTTCGTGATGACGCTCGCCGTGTGTGCGTCGTAGGTCTTGAACGACACGGCGTCGTGCGCCGTGCCGAAACCGAAGTTCGCCGGTTGCGGCGAGTTCGTCGCCATGGCCGAGCCCACGATGGTCCCGGCGACCGCCACGGTGATGAGAGCAAGTATCAGGAGCTGCTGGCGCCACTCCCTGCGGAAGAGGCGCCATGCCCAGCGGATGACGGCGCGTTGTGCGGGTGCTCCTCCGTCGGCGGGGCGAGCAGCAGCGGCCGGGGCGAGGACAGCCACACTCATCGGGACTCCTCCAGGCCCTCGCGTCCGGCCACCCGGTTGTCGGCGTGCGAAGCGACCAGCGGGCCGGGGAGGTCGGCTGGGGTGGGGTCGACCATACGACCATCGCGGAGGAACACGACCCGGTCGGCCCACGACGCGAGATGCTCGTCGTGGGTGACGACCACCGCGGCGCCCCCGCGCTGGCAGGCATCGCGGATCATCGCCATCACTGCCTCGCCGTTCGTCGAGTCGAGGGCTCCGGAGGGTTCGTCGGCGAGCAGCAGGCGGCGTTCTCCGACGACGGCCCGGGCGATGGCGACCCGCTGGCGCTCGCCGCCGGAGAGCTGGTCAGGATAGTGGCCGGCGCGCTCCGCGAGCCCGAGCGCCTCGAGAGCGGCGAGGCCCGCCTGGTGCGCCTTGCGTGCAGGGATGCCGTCGAGCTCCAAGGGCAGTGCGACGTTCTCCGCCGCGGTGAGGCCAGGGAGGAGGTTGAAGTCCTGGAAGACGTACCCGACGGTCCGCCGCCGGAGCCGCGCCTTGTCGTTTCGCGATAGGCGCGACAAAGACGCGCCCGCGATGCGCACTTCGCCGCTCGTCGGTTCCTCGAGGCTTCCGGCGATCGTGAGCAGCGTCGACTTCCCCGAGCCCGACGGCCCCATCAC
>JBOGGK010000110.1:0-14683 GCA_050744045.1 Acidimicrobiales bacterium
CGGCGGTTGGATCTTCGCGGCGCTGCTCGTCGTGCTGATCGTGTCGGCCGTGTTCCACTACCTGAACGGTGGGATCCGGCTCCAGAGCCCCTTCCAGCGCGTGACGCCGCAGGTGAAGGTGCACCTCTCGGTGCTCCTCGGGCTGATGGCCCTGACGAAGACGTATCAGTACTACCTGGCGCAGTTCGCGCTGACGAAGTCGAGGAACGGCTTCGTCGACGGCGCCACCTACACCGATGTCCACGCCCTCCGCCCGGCCTTGCTGTTGCTGGTCGCCATATCCGTCATCGCAGCCGGGCTGTTCCTCTACAACGTGCGCCAGCAGGGGTGGCTGCTGCCCGGGGTGGCGGTGGCCCTGTGGGCCCTGGTCTGGGTGCTGGTGGCGAACGTCTACCCCGCCCTGGTGCAATCGCTGGTGGTGAACCCGGCCCAGAACGTGAAGGAATCTCCTTATATCGCCGACAACATCACCGCCACCACGTCTGCCTACGGGCTGGCAGGCGTCCAGGCCCAGACCTTCCCGGGCAATTCGACCATCACTGCCTCCCAGGTGACAGGCGATTCACCGGCTTCGGCGGCCAGTAAGCAGAGCCTGGCCAACGTGCCCCTCCTCGACCCCGGTGTCCCGGGCATGAACTCGGTCATCACCAAACAGCAGGGTTTTTGGGGCTACTACAGCATGAGCGGGCCCAGCACCGACCGCTACGAGCTGCCGGCGGGGCCGGGGGGCAAGGACCAGGAGACCCAGGTCATCATCTCCGCCCGCCAGCTCAACCCCGGCGGCGTACCGGGGAACTGGGTCAACCAGCGTCTCCAGTTCACCCACGGCTACGGTGCCGTGGTCGCCCCCGCCAACCAGTCGGGGGTGGACACCACCAGCGGGTACCCCGCCTACACCCTGAAAGGGCTGCCCCCCGCCGGGGACCCGTCGCTCGGCGCCCAGCCTCGCATCTACTTCGGCACGAGCGCGGGGCGGGGCAACAGCTACGTGATCGCGGGCTCGGAACAAGAAGTGGACTATGAGGACTCGAGCGGCAACGAGCGCACCTACCACTACAGCGGCACGGGAGGGGTGGCGGCCGGAGGGATCCTCCGCCGCCTTGCCTTCGCCATCAGCTTCGGCGACTACAACATCCTCATCTCGGACCAGGTGAATGCCAGCTCCCGGGTGCTGTATTACCGCAACGTAGTGCAGCGCCTGGAGAAAGTGGCGCCGTTCCTCTCCTACGACAGCGACCCTTACCCCGTGGTGCTGCGCGGGCGCCTCTACTGGGTCGAGGACGCCTACACGACCACCGACAACTTCCCCTACTCCGAGCAAGCCAAAGGGCTCGACCGGTTACCCTCGTCGAGCGGGCTGGCAGCGAAACCCTTCAACTACGTGCGAAACTCGGTCAAGTGCGTGGTGGACGCGTACACGGGCCAGATGTGGTTCTTCTTGCAGGACCCGGAGGACGATCCCGTAGTCCAGGCATACCAGCGCGCATTCCCAGGGCTCTTCACCCCCATGGACAGGGCCGAGTCCCTCCTCCCGGGGATAACTGCCCACTGGCGCTACCCCGAGGACCTCTTCACCGTCCAGACCAACATGTACGCCCGCTACCATCAGCAGTCGGCCTCGGTGTTCTTCCAGGGTTCGCAGGCCTGGGCCATCCCCCAGAACCCTGCCGAGCGCGAGCTGAGCGGGGCCAGCGGCTCGGGCGGGGGGCCGGCCCGGTCCCCCCGGGCACCGTCGCCCGGGGCGAGCTACGTCGCCCCCATGTACGAGCTGGTGGCACTTCCCGGCCAAACCAACCAGAGCTTCGTGCTCGTGCAACCTTTCGTGCCCGCGTCCAAGGGCGACAAGCAAAACCTGACGGCTTTCATGACCGTGTCTTCGGACCCGTCGGACTACGGCACGATGACGGTCTACGAGATCCCCCCCGGCCAGCAGGTGGACGGGCCCCGGCTGGTGTCCAACGCCGTGCTCACCAACCCGTCCATCTCCCAGGAGATAAGCCTGCTCGACCAGCACGGTTCCAGGGTCGAGCTGGGCAACGTGGTGCTCACGCCGATCGGCCAGTCGTTGCTGTACACCCAGCCGCTTTACGTGGAGCAACAAGGCAACGGCGTCCCTAGCCTGGACGACGTGATCGTGGTCTACAACAGCACGGCCTACCATTCCGGCACCTCGGGCCCTTCCCTCCCCGCCGCCCTCTGCCGCGTGGCCAACCCCGACGGCGGCCACCCGTTCGCCAGCTGGTGCCCCAAGGCGGCCCCGCCGGGGCCCTCCCCCAGCAAGGCGAAGCCAGGCCGGGCGCCCACGACCAGCACGACCGTGCCCCGGGAGGTCACCACCACGACGGTGGCCACCGTGACGTCCCGGCCGGCCAGTACGACCACCACCACCGTCGCTCGGACCACGACCACGAGGGCCTCTGCGACCACGGTGGCCACAGTGCCGGTCCCCCCGGCACAGCACGGCACCGCGGCCCAGTACCTGGCCAAGGCCCAGCAGTACTTCGCCGACGCCACCACCGCCTTGAAAGAAGGCGACCTCGCCACGTACCAGAGCGATATCCAGGCGGCAGAGGCCGAGGTCGCGCTGGCCAACCAGGCGGAGCCGGCAGCTTCAGGAACGAGCACCCCTGCCCAAGGTACCCCGGCAACCACGTCCAGCGCTGGCGCGGGCCAGGGCACAACGACGTCGCGTCCTTGAGGCGGTTACCGCCTGGCGGCGCGAAAGCGCCCCCGGCCGGCTCGGCCGGGGGCGCTTTGCCACCTGCGGCTCCCGGGGGAGCGCTGGGCGGCTCAGCCCCTCGGGGACAGGTGGAGTACCACGTCCAGGTCAGTCCCGGCGGCAGGTCCGTTGTTGGTGCCCGAAGGCTGCCCGGTCTCATAGGGGTCCTGCTTGGTGGGCCAGCCCACGTAGTGCTGGGAGTTGTACTCGAACCACTCCGATGCCGTGGTGATCGGGATCACCGGAAGGTTGTTGGCCACGTACTTCATGACCGGCGCCAAGGCGGCCGTCTGGGTGGCCACGGTGGGGGCGGCGGCGGCTTTGGCCAACTGATTGTCAATGGCCGGGTTGTGCAGGCGCTCGTAGTCCCCGGTGGCGCCGCTCGAGCTCACCAGGCTGCTGTCAAGCCAGTTGTCGTACAGGTTGTACGGGGTCAAGCCGTCGTTCGACCAGTGTTCGGAGATCGAGAAGTCCCCGTCGGCGACGTCGGCGCTCCAACCGTTGACGGTGAGGCCCCGGAAGCTCGCCTTGATCCCGGCTGCCTTCAGCTCCTGAGCAGCGAGCGAGCCCACCTCGGAGTAGTCGGTGTAGGCCGACGGGCTGATAAAGGTGACCGATACCTCCTTGCCGCCCTTGGAGAAGTAGCCACCTTTTAAGGTGTACCCAGCCTTCTCCAGGACCGCCTTGGCCTTGGCCGGCTGGGCGGTTGGCGAATTGATGAGGTTCTTCACCGGAGCGCTCCATGCGCCGAACGTCGGCAGGGTCAAGCCGCTCGCATTGAGGACCGGGTTCTCGAGGCCGGCTTCGCCCTCGGATGCCAGCACCTTCCGGTTGAGGGCGAGGCTTATCGCCTGGCGGACGGCCAGCTGGTTGGTCGGCCACTTGTGCAGGTTGACGTCGAAGGCGTTGCTGCTCCCCGCCGCCTCGTAGAAGTGGTGGAACTTGGGGTTGGTGTCAACGAAGTTCTTCTGCAGACCGGGGATGAAGTTGCCGGTCCAGTCGATCTTGCCCGAGTAGAGCGCGGTGAGCGCCCCGGTGTTGGAGGTGTACACGGGGAAGTAGACCTCGGGGACCTTTGGCTCCAGGCTCTTTTGCCAGTAGTCCGGGTTGACCTTCAAGGTGAAGCCCTCGGGGGTGAAGCTGGCGAGCATGTAGGGGCCGGTCCCCACCGGGTTGGGGTCAGCGAAGGCGGCGGGGTTGCCGACCTTGCTCCAGACGTGCTCGGGGATGACCCCGGCCCCGGCGATGCTCTGCAGGTTGGCGTACTGGGGGGTGGGGAAGCTCACCGAGACGGTGTCGCCCGAAGTGGACACGCTCGTTATCTTGAGCCCGTCTGTGTTTATCGCCGGGTACTTCTTCATCTCGTTGAAAGTGAAGGCGACGTCGGCGGGGGTCAAAGGCACCCCGTCGTTCCATTTCACGCCCGAACGGATGGTGAAGGTGATCGTCTTGCCACCGTCGGACCATTTGTACCCGGTCGCCAGCCACTTGTAGTTCTTGGGCGGTGCAGCCAGGTCGAACATGACCAGCGGTTCGTAGATGAGCCCCGTGGCGCCCATTCCGTACGGGGCGGCCGTCGTCACGTACGGATTGAAGTCCTCGGTGATGCTGCTCTCGGGCGAGCTCTCCATCACCAGCTCCGGCGCAGCGCCGCTGGCCGCCGGAGCGACGGACCTGCTTGCCGCTGGCACCGCGGCGTTGGACGGTGCACCGCTTACAGTCACCAGGCCTGCGCCCATGACCGCGGCAGTAGCAGCCGCGAGGACCCGCCGGTTGGCGGAAAATTTATATCTCATTTACCCCTCCTGTGGATGATCCGTTACCAAGTAACGGCAGGCACCGACTATACGCGTGGGCCACGGGGGATGTCGCGCGCCTCGGGGGCGACGACGTCGAGGCGCCAGCAGGCGGCGGCGCGAGAACCCGACAGCGCCATGAGCGGAGGGTGCTCGGCCCGGCAACGTTGCTCTGCGAAAGGACAGCGGGGGTTGAACGGGCACGCACCATAGCCTGTGCTCTCGTCGCGGCGCGCCACAGTTTTGCCACCGCCTCGCAGCACGCTCCCCAAGTTGTCGGGGTCGGGGGCCGAAGCCACCAACAACTGCGTGTAAGGATGGGCGGGTTGCTGGGTGACCTCCTCGGCCGCCCCTCGTTCTACGATCTCACCCGAGTACATAACGAGGATCTCGTCGGCGAAATACCGGGCGGAGGCGATGTCGTGGGTTATGTACAGCAGCGCCAGTTTGAAACGCCGGCGGAGCTCGTCCAAGAGGTTGAGCATCTCGAGACGGATGGACACGTCGAGCATGGACACCGGCTCGTCGGCCAGCAATATAGCCGGCCGGGCTGCCAGGGCGCGGGCGAACGAGACTCGTTGGCGCTGGCCGCCGGAAAGCTCGTGGGGGTACTTGGCCAGGAACGCTTGGGCCGGCGTCAGGCGCACCTGCTCCATGAGGGCCACGAGCTCAGCGTCGACCTCAGCTCTCGAGCTCTTGCCCTGGTGCAGCCTCACTGGCCGCTCCAGGTGGTACCGCACCGTATGGACCGGGTTCAACGAAGAGAAAGGGTCCTGGAACACCAGCTGCACTTTGCTCTTGTACCGGCGGAACGCCCTCCTGCTCGTCAAGTCCACCCGCTCCCCGCCGAGCGAGACCGAGCCTGAAGTCAGCCTTTCCTGGCCGGCCAGCAGCTTGGCCACGGTCGACTTCCCCGAACCGCTTTCTCCCACGAGCGCTACCACCGCCCCGCTATAAAGGTCGAAGCTCACGTGGCGGGCCGCGGAAACGACGCTACCGCGGCCCAACTTGAAGTCCTTGCACAGCTCTACTGCCTCCAGGGCGAGGGGGCCGCGCCGGGCAGCCGGCGAGACGATGCCCGCCTCCGCCCCCCGCACCAGGGGCGGGGCTCCCGCTCGGGGCATCACCTCCGGCCCCCGTCCGTGCCCGCTGGCGCCGCCCCGTCGCCGATCGGACCGGCCGGAGCGCCAACGCCCGCCCCCGGGCGGGGGTGCAGGGGCGTCTCGACGCTCACGAAGGGGCAAGCCGTCGTGTGGGCTACGCCGCTGCCGCCGGCCGCAGGCGCCAGGGCCATGTCGACCTCCCGGCACGCAGCACCAGCGAATTGGCAGCGCGGGACGAACGGGCACCCCGGGGGTAGTGCCCGCAGGTCGGGGGGGGAACCCGGTATGCCGGCCAGCTCCCGCCTGGCGCCCCGGAGCGAGGGGAAGGAGTCGAGGAGGCCCTTGGTGTAGGGGTGGGCAGGTTCGTGGTGGATCTCCTGGGCAGAAGCTACCTCTACCAGTTTCCCGGCGTACATGACCGCCACCCGGTCCGCCAGTTCCAGCAGGAGCGAAAGGTCGTGAGTGATGAACAAGACGGCGAAGCCGAGGCGCTGTTTCAGCTCCACCACCTGGGCAAGGATGTCGCGCTGCACCACGACGTCCAAGGCGGTCGTCGGCTCGTCCATGATCACGACCTCGGGGTCGGTGGCAAGGGCCATGGCGATCATCACCCGCTGGCGCATACCTCCCGACAGCTCGTGCGGGTAGCTCTTCAGCCGCGACCGGGGGATGGACACGAAATCGACCAGCGAAGCGGCCTTTTCGACTGCTTCCCGTTTTTTCAACCGGAGGTGCTCGCGGATCACGTCCGCCAACTGGTCGCGGACGCTGAGCACCGGGTTCAAGGCGTTCATGGCGCTCTGGAACACGATCGCTATCTCGCGCCAGCGGAGCGCCCTCAGCTCCTGGGGCCGCCTGTCCAGGACCTCGACCCCGCCGGGGAACCGCCGCCCGCGGTAGGTGACGCTGCCGCCGGTGATGACCGCCGGGGGCCGCAACAGCCGGCAGGCGCCGTAAGCAAGGGTCGACTTGCCCGAGCCGCTCTCGCCAGCGAGGCCCACGACCTCGCCTGGACGGAGAGAGAGGTTGACCCCGTCGACTGCCCGGACGTCCCCGCCGGCGGTGCGGTAGACGACGGAGAAGTCGGAGATGTCCAGGACGGGGGCGGCCCCGGTCGCGTCGCTGCCGGCGGCGCGGTCGCTGGCGGCCAGGGCCGTCACTGGGGGAGCCCGGCCGTGACCACGGTGGCGTCCGGGCCCTTGCCTGGGGACACCGGTACCTGTCCGGGCCCGCGGGCAACCACGGTGGCGCCTGACACGCCCCAGCTGACCCCGCGGTGCTTGGCCCCTGCCGCGTCCCGGAGGCGGGGGTTACCGAGCTCGTCGATGCCAAAGTTCAACAGCACCAGGCCCGTGCCCATGAGCGCGACGGCGAGCCCGGGCGGGACGAACCACCACCAGGCGCCCAGGGTGAGCGCCTGCTGGCTCTGGGCCCAGTAGAGCATGGTCCCCAGGCTCCAACTGTTCAGGTCGGCCACACCGATGAACGCCAGCGCGACGGAAGCGCCGATGGCGTACAGCACGGTGTTCACGAAGCTGGCGACGATGAGGCCGAGCTCGTTGGGGACGATGTCGAAGGCGATTACCCGCCAACCCCTCTCACCCGTCTCGTGGGCGGCTGCCACGAAGTCCCGATTGCGGATGGCCAGAGTCTGGGCGCGGATCACCCGAGCCCCCCAGGGCCAGCTGAGCGCGCTCAGGACCAGGATGGTAGCGGTCTGGCCGCTCTGGGGGAGATAGCCAAGCAGGACCACGAGTAGGGGCAGGGCCGGCAGTACCAGGACGACGTTGGTCAACAAGGACAGCAGCTCGTCCCAGACACCGCCGAAGAAGGCGGCCGAGACGCCCACCATCACCGACAGCGCGGTCGCCACCACGCCCACGAGCAGCGCCAGCACCATGGTGAGCCTTATGCCGGAGAGGAGCTGCGAGAAGACATCCTGGCCGCTCTGGGTGGTGCCGAGCAGGTAGGTGCCGTCCGGGGAGTGCAGGGAGAGGTTGAACGCCGGGTTCTGGTAGGAGGGGTTGAAGGGCGCAAGGGTCGGCCCGATGATGGCGATGACGATGAAGAACCCAAATATGACCGCGCCCACCTTGGCTTTAGCCGGCAACCGGGACCAATAGCCACGGCGCCTCGACTCGTCGGGGACCGTGGCGGAGCTGGTGCTGATGGGGAGCGTGATCGTCATCTCGCCGACCTCGCCCTGGCCCGGGGGTCGACCGCGACGTACACCAGGTCCACGAACAAGTTCGCCAGCAGGACGGCAAAGGTGATCAGGAGGAAGATCGCCTGCATCATCGGGTAGTCGTTGGAACCGACCGCGTTGATCAGTTGCAGGCCGACACCCGGGTACGAAAAGACGATCTCCATGACGATCGCCCCTCCGACGACGAAGCCGATCGCGTTGGCGAACCCCGATAGCTGGGGCAGGATGGCGTTGCGAGCGGCGTAGGTGAGCACGACGCGCCGGGTGCGGAGCCCTTTGGCCTGAGCGGCCAGGACGTAGTCCTCGCCGGTCGTGGTGATCATGACATTGCGCATCTGCAGCATCCACCCGGCCAGGCTCGTTATGACGATGCTGAAGGCCGGCAGCACGGAGTGCCCGACGGCGCTGGAGATGAACGGCCAGTTCCAGCCGGGGACGACGGCGTTGGCGGCATAGCCTTGGCCCTGGGGGAAGACCGTCAGCTTGAGGGCGAAGACCTCGATCAGGACCAGGGCGAGGAAGAAGTAGGGCAGTGCCTGGACGAAGGTGAGGGCAGGAAGGGCGCGGTCCAGCCAACCTCCGCTGCGCCAACCGGCGAGGATCCCGAGGCCGGTCCCGAGAAAGAACGCGATGACCGTGGAGGTACCTACCAGCACCAGGGTCCAGGGGAGCTCCTGGCCGAGGATCGTGGACACTTTGGCCGGGTAGTTGATCAGGTCGGTCCCGAAGTTGAAGTGGCCCACGTCGTCCAGGTAGGACCAGTACTGGTGCCAGATCGACCCCGGGTGGCCCACACCGAGCATGGCCTGGAGCGCCTTCGCCGCCGAGGGCTTCAGGTTGGGGAACTTGGACATGATGGCCTCGACCGCGTTGCCGGGCATGAAGCGGGGCACGAAGAAGTTGACCGTCAGGGCGGCCCAGGCAGCAACCGCGTAAAAGGCCAGTCGGCGGACGATGAACCGCACGGCGGCACTTTACCTGCTGGCCTGTCCAGGGTGCGGTCGTCCCGTGGCCGGGCCGAGCCACCCCGGGCCTTCCCAACCCTGGACCGGGGAGGTGCGTCCTGGTACAATGGTAGGGAGCGCTGCGGTTTTGGCTCTGGTGACCACCGCCCCCAGCGTTAGTGTCTTGCTGGCCGGTGGGCTGCGCTTGCTGGCATAACGTTCGATCGACGCAGGTGCCGGATGGCCTTCTTCCACAAACGGAGCCGGAGGCTCGTCCAGCCGAGCCTGGCTTGGCTGGGCTCTTTCGGCCTGCTCACGGCTTCGTTCCTGGCGTTGCCCGCGGTCATCTCGGCCCCGAACGCGGCCGGCGCTGGCTCCGCCAGCACGACGACGATCGCGGTGACCGACGCCGGGGGCCTCCGCTCCACCACTGCCACGACGGTGGCCGCCGGGCCGAGCGCGAGCACCACCACGGCCAGCCTCCCGCCTTCTACCACCACAACCAGTACTGCCCCAACGACGCTGGCGGCGACCACTACGACTACTACGACAGTGCCGGGCACCACAACAACCGCGCCTCCCACGGCCACGACCACGACCTCGGTGCCAGCCGTCACCACCGCGCCGGCGGCGACCACCTCGAGCACGCTCCCTAGCTCCAGCACACGACCCCCCTCGTCGACAACCCTGCCCCAGGCGGGGAGCACCACCACCGCCAGCGCGCCCGGGGTGAGCGCGCCGGTGCCCACCGGGAGCTCGCCACCGACCTCGCCGAGCCCGGGATCGACCACGACGGCACCGGCCGCTACCACGACGACGGCCTCGCCGACGATCGTGCCCGGCTCGGGGCCGCCGAGCACCTCCACCAGATCGGTGACCTCGCCCGGCTCGGGGCTGCCGAGCACTTCCACCGCATCGGTGATCGTGCCCGGCTCGGGGCCACCGTCAACGTCGCCGTCACCGTCACCGTCGTCACCGTCACCGTCGTCATCGGCGCCGTCACCGTCGTCATCGGCACCCACCGCAGCCCCGACGTTGGCAAGCTCTACCCGCTCGAGGACGTCGACCAGCCGCGCCGCCACCTCGGCGACCCACGCAAGGCGGAGCGCTACCTCGACGACGGGACAGCCAACCACGCCTCCAGCTAAAGGCAGCTCGGCCCCGACCGGATCCCACGGTTCGGTGGCGGCCATGGTGGCGGCCCCGGTGGTCTCCGCTCCAGCCAAGGCCAAGGCTGGTCAGCATGTGAAGCTGTCGGGAACCGGCTTCAGAGCGGGAAGCGAGGTGAAGATCGTCTTCGACGACCCTGCCCACGTGACTGTCGGCTCGGTCGTGACCAAGCCGGACGGTACGTTCCGGGCTTCGGTCGTGGTGCCCCGGGCTGGGGCGGGCGCCCACAAGCTTCAAGTGGTCGGGACGTCGGCCTCCGGCCAGCCGGCGTCGTTGGCGAAGCCGGTGCTCGTGCTCGCCAGCCGTGTCGTCGGACGGCCGGCACGCTCAGGCACCAGCCTGGCGGGGCCGGTGCTCCTCACCGTCGCCGTCCTGTTCCCCCTGGTCACATGGCTGGCCCTGGAGATCCTGGGTTGGCGACGCCGCCATTTCGGCAAGCGAACTGGCTGAGCGAACTGGCTGAGCTGAGCGAAGTGGACGGCCATGGGGCCGTCAACCCTCGACCGGCCCGCCCAACCAGTCGACTTTGACCCCGGTGGCGGTCAGCCAGGCGACACCGGAGTCGATGGCCTCGCTCGTGCCCGACAGCTCGCACACGATCCAACCCGTGTGGTCTTCGACGTTGGCCCGGCGGATATTTGCCACTACGCCGTGCTCGAGGGCCAGCTTGGCGACTACGGGCTCGCCCACCAAGGGCTCCGGGAAGGTGAGGCGGGCCCGGACGGACTTGGCGCTCACCGCGCCGGCCCGCCCGCAGCATGAGCCAAACCGAGGGCCGCGTTGAGGTTGCCGGAACGCAAGCCCTCCAGGTCCAAGGTGACGTAGCGGTAGCCCGCCGACTTTACCGCAGCCACGACGTCGCTCCGGCGCGAAAGCGCAAGGACAAGGTCCTCCAAGGGCAGCTCGAGGCGCGCCAGCTCGCCGTAGTGGCGGACGCGCAGCGCCCTGAAACCGAGCGCTTTCAGCGCCTCCTCAGCTGCAGCCACCATGGCCAGAGTCCCGACGCGCACCGGGGTCCCATAGGGCAGCCGGGAAGCGAGGCAGGCCGCGGCCGGTTTGTCCCAGGTCCGCAGCCCGAGTTGGCGCGAAACCTCTCTCACATCCGACTTGGTGAAACCTGCCTCGACGAGCGGGAAGACGGCCCCCGCGGCCCGGGCCGCGGCCTGCCCGGGACGGTGCTCGCCGAGGTCGTCCAGGTTGACCCCGAGGGCGACCGCGGCCCGCTCGCCGCCGGGCCCCCGCCGGGAGCGGGCCAGTGGGCCCAGGCAGCGCATCAGCTCGTCCTTGCAGTACCAGCACCGGTCGGCGCCGTTGACGACGTAGCCAGGCCGAGCGGCTTCGGCGGTCGCCACCTCCTGGTAGTTGAGGCCCCATTCGGCCGCCAAAGCCCGGCAGTCCTCCAGCTCAGAAGGCGCCAGAGAGGCCGAGACGGCGGTGACAACGAGCGCCCTGTCAGGCCCGACCACGTCGTTGGCCACCCACGCGAGCAACGAAGAGTCGGCCCCGCCGCTGAACGCCACCACCACAGAGCCCAGGCGGCGCAGGTTGCGGCGCAGCCCAGCGAGGTCAGCCATGCGCGCCCACCGCCGGCGCGGCATGCCCGATCACAGCTCGGCACCGCAGAGGTAGAAGGCTTCTTCCAGGGGCCCGACGATGCCGGTGTAGAAGGGCCCGAACTCCGCGTACCGGGAAGAGGCCTCGTCGAAGCGCATCTTGTGCACGCATTCTTTCAGGTCGTCGGGCGTGGTGGCGAACAACGTCACTCCCCATTCGAAGTCGTCGAGGCCCGTCGAGCCGGTGATCAGCTGCAGGACCCGGCCGGCGTAGCGCCGGCCTATCGACCCATGGCTGTACATGAGGGCCAAGCGGCTGTCGTAGTCCAAGCGGTACCAGTTGTCCTCGCCCTGGCGGCGCTTGGACATCGGGTAGAAGCAGAATGCCCGCTTGCCCTTGGGCGGCAGGTGGGGGTGCAGCCGGGCCTCCAGCCTCCCGGCCGGCATCCCCCGGGAGTACTCGGAGACCTCGGTCAGCGACAAGTAGGACGTGACGAGGTCGAGGCCGGCGAGCACGAGCCCGCTCTGGGCCCGGCGCAGGGCGACCAGATCCGGGCCGAGGACCATGAACCCGAGGTCCGCCTTGTGGCCGAGCACGGCGAAGGAGACGACCTGGAGGCCGGCCCCTTCGGCGCCCTTGGCCGCGGCGGCGACCGCCTGGGTGTCCAGGCCCGGGCCGAGCTTGTAGAACAGGTGGAGCACGCCCCAACCCTCGTTGGGTACGAGAGGCTCAGAAGTCATCGGGCTCATGCTACGGCCGCTGCTGGCGGAGGTGGGCACCGGCGTGCCAGGCCGTGAGCGCCGTGGGGCCAGGCCACGGGACCAGGATGGGGGCATGCAGGCCGGCAAAGAACGACCGAGCGCCGCTCGCCCGGCGCGGCGGCTCACGGGCCGGGTGTGGAAGGGCGCCAACCGGCGGCTGAGCTACCTCCTGGGCGGACGGGAACGGATGCGAGTGATCCTGGTACTGGCCGCAGTGCTCGCACTTTCCAGCGCCGACACGGCCACGGTGGGCGCATCTGCGATCGAGCTGCGGCGCGGGCTCCACATCGACAACACCGACATCGGCCTGCTGGTGGCGGTGACTGCGGCGGTGGCGGCGGTGTTCTCGCTGCCGTTCGGGGCGCTCGCCGACCGCGTGCGCCGGACGGCGGCGCTGTCGTTTGCCATAGTCGCCTGGGGTGCCGCCATGGTCTGGAGCGCTACCGCCGGCTCTTTCGGCCAGCTGCTCGAAGCCCGCCTCTGCCTGGGCGCCGTGACAGCGGCGGCCGGCCCGGTCGTGGCCTCTTTGGTGGGGGACTGGTTCCCGGGCCGCGAGCGCGGGCGCATCTACAGCTACATATTGACCGGGGAGCTCCTCGGCGCAGGGGCCGGCTTCGTCGTCACCGGCGACATCTCCACGCTGTCCTGGCGGGCCGCCTTCGTGATCCTCGCCGTGCCTGCGTTCGTGCTGGCCTGGCTCGTGTGGCAGTTGCCCGAACCCGCCCGGGGCGCCCAGGGGAGGTTGGTCCCCGAGCCGGGGACGCGCCCGGCCGAGGCGGGGCCCGACGAGGTAGCCTCCGAGGCGAGCAACGAAGCCCAGAGGCTGGCCGCGGCCCGGGGGGTCGCACCTCACCCCGAACTGGTGGAGAGGGCCGACCCGGCAATGGGTTTCTGGCGGGCGACCCGATACGTGCTCGCGGTGCGGACCAACATCGCCCTCATCGTGGCTGGTGCGTGCGCCTACTACTTCTTGGCCGGGGTGCAGACCTTCGGGTCGGAGTTCGTCAAGCTCCAGTACGGGACGAGCCAGGTCGAGGCCAACCTGCTGGTCCTCGTGCTCGGGGCCGGGGCAGTGGGTGGCGTACTGGCTGGCGGGCCACTGAGCGACTTCCTGCTCCGGCGTGGGATCCTGCGGGCCCGAGTGGTCGTGGCGGCGGTGGCCGCTGCCGCCAGCGTCGGCCTTCTGGCCCCGGCCTTTGCCACCAGGAGCGCGTTCGGGGCGCTGCCTTTCCTGGTGTTCGGGGCGGCTGCGCTCACCGCCCAGAACGCCCCGGTCGACGCCGCCCGGCTCGACATAATGCCCTCGTGGCTCTGGGGACGCGCCGAGGGCGTACGCACCTTCTTGCAAGCCGCCGCCCAGTCCCTGGCACCGCTGCTGTTCGGGACGGTCTCCGACGCCGTCTTCGGCGGCGGGCGCTTCGGTTTGAAGTGGACCTTCGTGGTCATGCTCGTACCGCTGGCGGCCAGCTCCGCTGCGCTTTTCTACGGGTCGAGGCGCTACCCAGCCGATGTCGCGACCGCCGCCAACGCGCCCCCGGCACGGGCCGCCCGGCGGGGGGACGGCGCCGGTCCGTAGGTGGGGCGGCGCCTCAGGACCTCAGCGGTGCCCGCCGCCGCGACGGCTGGAACGCCGAGCACGCACGCGCAGCTGAAGCAACCGGACCGCCCCCACGCTGAAGACCACAGCGGCGCCGAGGACGGCGGCCAGGAGCAAGTCCAGACCGAGCGGGATCCTCCAGCTGGCGCTGAAGAAGGTCACCTTCACGTCCTGGAGGTTCTCCAGGATGAACACGATGACGACGACCAAGAAGGCGGCCCCGAACGCGATCCCCGTCCAGGTCGCGCTGGCGCGGGTGCGAGCCTGGTGCCCCTGGGTGACCGGGCCGGCGCCCGGGACTGGGACGGCGGGAACGGGCCCCGGAGGCACCCCCGCGGCCTGGGCCTGGGGTGCCCCCTCTTCGGCCTGCCCCGGCGTGGCGGGTACGGCCGGGCCGGTCGAGCGCCGGTCGCTGTCTCCTGACATCGCGAGGCGGATACTACGCTACTTAGCCCCGCCCGGCAGGGCGCCCAGCTTGACGGCAACGCTCGACTTCGTGCCGTCCGGGCGCAGGAAGCTCACCTTCACGGTCTGGCCGGGCCTGTCGTGGGCGAGGATGGTCGTCAGGTCGTCGGGGGGGAACGTCCCCACCAGGGTGGCCTTGGCCACCCTCCCGCTCACGAACTGGACGGAGAAAGTTTGCGCCGAGCCGACCACGTGGTCGTTGGTAACGATGTCGCCGCGGTTGTCGTACACGATGCCCGAACCGAGGCCAGTGCTGTCGGTGACCTGGACGACCGAGGGCCTGACGGCTTTGACGACCTTGACATAGGACTGCTGCAGAGCGCAGGCTGCGCTGGGAACGGCCGGCGCCGACTTGGCCCTGCACGCCG
>JBOGGK010000111.1:0-5711 GCA_050744045.1 Acidimicrobiales bacterium
CCGGGCTATGTGGCGGCCCCGGGCAATGTGGCGGCCCCGGGCATTGTGGGGGCCCCTGCACTAGCTGTGGCGGCGCCGCTGGTGACGGCCAGCACTGGCACGATGGCCACGATCACTGGCACCAGCCAACGACCGTGCCAGGTACCAGGACGACCTCGCCGAACCCAGCTTGGCCATTCCCTCCCCACGAGCGAACGAGCTTGCCCTACATTCATTAACACTTGACCCCAGATGCCTAAGAACTCCGGAAAAAGCTACCGGGCGTCAACCGAGCCCCGGGCCCCGCCCGCAGGTGCAGGCATACCCCCCTGTCCGCCAGCACTAGCCGCACGCGTAGTCCGGGTCGACGGGGTGGACTTCGGCGTTGGAATAGCCGTACTGGGAGAGCCACGGCACCCCGCCGGCGAAGCCCAGGGAGGAGGAGCGGTAGTTCGCCGGGTCGCCGGGGTAGAGCGCCCGCTGGCAGTAGGCCTTGGCGCTGAACTGTTTGCCGTTCAGGGTGAGCGCCCCCGCCACCCAGATGGGGATGTGGCCCGGTGGTATGTAGGAGCCGGTTATCTCGCCCCACTGGTACCAGGTGCTGTACACCCCGGCCACCTTGGAGGCCCCCCTCAGGGCATCGATGGCGCCCTGGATTATCTGGGCGTTCACGGACTGGAGCCGTTTGGAGGTGGGCCAGCCCTCGGCCGTCTCGATGTCGAGCCACCACACCTTGGGGTCACGCCGGTGTGCCTTTACGAACGCGAGGTCGGCTCTCGCCCAGTTGTAGCCCCAGTTGTAGCCCTGGCACTGGCTGCTGGTCCGGGCGCAATACGCTCTCGGTCCGGTCATCTCCTTGGGAGGGCTGTTGCTCGGCGCCGGCTGCAGGATCATGTAAACGGACAGGTTCCGGCCCGCCCAGGCCGCCAGGGCGTCGAAGCAGCTGTCGAAGCCGTGGATCACCCCGCTGTTGACCCCGACCACGACGAACGACGGGTCTCGCGGTAATACCTGCGTGCGCCCCGACCCCTTGGGATAGCACTGGGGCCAAGAGACGTCGTACCCGGTGGCACCCGCGCCGTAGGGGTGCGACGGGCTGGTGCCAGGCGGGGCGGTCGTCGGCGTCGGCCTAGGTGCCGGCTTAGTTGTAGTAGTCGGCTTCGGCCTCGTCGTGGTCGTCGTCGGTCTCGGCTTGGTTGTGGTCGTGGTCGGCTTGGGTCTCGTCGTGGTCGTCCGTCTCGGCTTGGTGGTGGTCGTCGTCCTTTCCGGCCTCGTCGTGGTCGTGGTCCTGGGGGCGGTCGGGGGCACGGTGGAAGTCGGGGGGATGGAAGCCGGGGGGGCTGTGCTCGGGGTGTACGCAGCAACCAGGACGGCCACCACCGCCGGGGAGACCGGGCTCGACGAAGCATGGCCCCGGTTGGGGGCGTCCCCGTAGGCGAAGACGGCGCCCTTGGCGTCGACCAGCCAGTAGCCGCGGCCGTCGGGTGTGGCCGCCATGCCCGTGACCGGGCCGGCCAGCTTCTGGCCCCCCGCCGAGCCGAAGTAGCCGGCGTCGCCGTAGGCGAAGATGCCCCCGTCGGAAGTCACCAGCCAGTAGCCGTCCCCGTCCGGGGTCGAGGCGATGCCGACTATCGGCTTGTTGAGGTGCATCGCGCCGGTCGAGCCGTAATACCGGGCGTCGCCGTAGGCGAAGATGCCCCCGTCGGAAGCTACCAGCCAGTAGCCGCCCCCGTCGGGTGTGGCCGCCATTGCGACGATGGGCCGGCCGAGCGCGAGCAAACCCGCCGAGCCGTAGAAGCGAGCGTCGCCGAACTCGTAGACGCCCCCGGTAGACGAGACGAGCCAGTAACCCCCAGCGCCGGGCACGGCGGCGCCGCCCACGAGCTTTTGGTGGAGGCTGACTTTGGAAAGGTCGCCGTGGGAGGGCACGCCGAGGCTCTTTACTTTCCCGTTGGCCCGGACCAACCAATAGCCGACCCTCGTGCCGGGGGCGGTCGTAGGGGGCGAAGGCGGAGTTGGCGTAACCGGCGCGGTCGAGCTCGTGGTGGTGGGGCTGGCCGAGCCGGTGGTGGCCGAGCCGGTGGTGGCCGAGCCGGTGGTGACGGTGACGGTAGTCGACGTCGTCGCACCCGAGGCAGTCGACGACGTAGTCGACGCCGCGGTCGCTGGCGAGGGACGGCTCGGCGAGCCGCCGGTCCGAGAGGCGGTGCCGAGGGCCCCAGCGGGGACCGCAGCCCAGGACAGCGCAATGGTCCCGGCCGCTATGGCCACCAGTGCGGCGCCCACCGCCAACCACGGCAGCAGCGCCCGGTGCCCACCGCCGACTGCCCGCTCCATGCGCCCGCCCCGCCCCTGGGCAACGGCCGGGCCAAGGCCCGGCACCCGCCGCAGCGCCAATACTTGCCCCCCTTTTAGATAATTCCCTCTCTCAGCGCGTCGCGCACCCACGGTATGACTTGGTCGAGCATCTCGTCGAGCGTGGTCGTCGCCTCAAAACCCAGCAGGCGCTTGGCCTTTTCAACAGATGGCACCCGCCTGGCGACATCGTGCTCGAAGGGGGGGTCACTCAGGTAGCGGAAAGGCTCTCCCCGCCCCCGGATCTTGGCCCAGATCAGCTCGGCCAGCGCGAGGACGGTTGTAGAAGTAGCTGTGGACAAATTGAAATCCTCATTGAGGGCGGCCTCGTGCTCCATTGCGATCGCTACGCCGCGAGCCAGGTCCCCGCCGTAAGTATAGTGGCGCACCTGCGAGCCGTCACCCAGGATGTGAAGCGGATCCTGGCCTTTTAGGACCTTTTGCACCAAATCCGGCACCACGTGGCTCATGGCCAATTTGACGTTGCCCGACATGATTTCCACGTCGCCGAGCGCCCGGCCCTCGCCCACCCCGACGCAGTTGAACGGCCTGAGGATGGTGTAGGGCAGGCGGTACTGTTCCCACGCCGCCCGGGCGAAGTACTCGCAAGCCAGCTTCTGGAAACCGTAGGAGGAAAGCGGCGGCGGGATCGCCAGCTCGTCGCCTTCCACCGAAGGCCACTTGCCCGTCGACTCGAACACCATCGACGAGCTCATGTAGGTCACCTTGCGCAGCCTGCCCTTGCGGTGCGCCCCGATGGCGGCGTCGACCGAAGCCGCCATGATGCGCTCGTTGTTCGCCAACAGGTCGTAGGCGTACGTGTGGAAATAGGAGATCCCCCCGATCATGGCCGCCCCGGCGACGAAATGGTCGGCCTCGCCCAACAGGTCCTCCAAGAGGCCCACGTCGCGGCAGTCCCCCTCCACGAAGCGGTACCTGGGGTGCGAGTCGTAGGATCTCTTGGCCGGGCCGTACTTGGAGAAGTTGTCAACGCCAACGACCTGGTAGCCCCGCTGGAGCAGCTCTCCCACCACGTACCCGCCGATGAAACCGGCGGATCCGCTCACCACGACGGTCGTCATTTCCCCGCCTTCCCCGCCGCCTCCGCCTCCCCGGCGGCCTCCGCCTCCCCCTCTCCCGGCGTCCCCAAGGACCGGCGCAGCGCCTCCACGCTGAGGCGAGGCCCGAACGCGAAGCGGTACCAGCGCAGGTAGGCAGGCAACCACTTGCGGAGCCTGAAGTGGGACACCCCGAGCGTTCGGTCGAGCCATATGGTCGGCAGCTCGGCGACCGGCCGGCGCAGCCGGCGCGCCTTGGCCACGAGCTCGAGGCCCACCTCGAAGCCCTTGTCGGAATGGATGCCGACCTCGTGCACGAAGCGGCGGTCGTACGCCTTGAACGAGTTGGTGGGGTCCCAGGTCCCGACCCCCGCCAGCAGGCGCAGGGAGGCGCCTGCCAGGCGTGACATCAGGCCCTTGGCGAACGGCCCACCGACCTGCTGGCCGCCTTTGGAGTAGCGCGTGGCGGCGGCAACGACCACCCCCCGCTCCACCAGGCGCGTCAGCTGGTCGATCTGCTGGGGGTCGTCGCAGCCGTCGGCCATGGTGACCACCACCACGTCGGCGGTGGCAGCGTCGAAGCCGGCCCTTATCGCCCGGGCGGGCCCGTGCCCGTAGGGGTTGAGCACGAGGCGCACGCGGCTGTCGTCGCGGGCACACTTCTCCGCCCAGGGCACCGTGGTGTCCTCCCGGGAGTCGCAGACGACCAGGATCTCGCAGGGGAGCGCCACTGCCTCGCCGATGCGGGCCAGGGCGCTCACGATGCCCTCCCCCTCGTCGCGCGCCGTCACCACGACCGAAACTCGGGGCTTCATGGCTCTAGACCCTCACGCCGTCGCCGCGGATACCCCAGATGTCGACGACAGGTTTGGAGGTGGCCAGCCCCGCGTAGCGGTGATGGGGCGCCCCGATCACCAAGAGGTCGGAACGCTCGAGCACCTCCTCCTCGGCGACCAGGTCGGGGTCGGCCTGGACATAAGGGTCGGCGCAGAGCACCCCGGCGGCCTTGAAGCGCAGTATGCGCTTGAGCTTGTAGGCGAGGCTCGAACGGGTGTCGTCGCTCTCGCCCTTGAAGGCCATGCCGAGCACCCCGACCGTCAAGGTCCCCAAGTCGTAGCGGCGCGCCAGCCGGTCGACCACGTACAAGGGGAGGCCCTCGTTGACCATCATGGCGGCGTGGCCGAGCACGAAGTTGTTGTTATTGAACGCAGCCAGCTGCATGGTGTCCTTCAGCAGGCACGGCCCGGCGGCAAAGCCGGCGGCGGGCAGGTCGGCGGCGCGGGGGTAGTGGTATATGACCCCTTGGCGGATGCGTTCGTAGTCGAGGCCGAAGTCGTTGGCCATCATGTAGAGCTGGTTGGCCAAGGCGAACTTCAGGTAGCGGTAGCTGTTGGTGTACAGCTTGGCCAACTCGGCTTCCTCGGGCTGGAGCTCCACCGTTTCCAGCGTCAGCACTTCGAAAAGTTTGCGCGCCCGCTTCAGGGCCCCCGGGGACCGGGCGGACACTATCTGGGGCAGTTCGGACAGCTCCACCAGGGCCTTGCCCTCGGCTATGCGTTCGGGGCAAAAAGCGACCTCCACGGCCACGCCCAGCCTGGCTACCAAACGCTCCACCAGGGCGGTTACCCCCGGGTAGACGGTGCTGCGCAGGACCAGGAGCTGGCCGGGGCGTAGTTGCCCGGCGAGCGCCTCGACCGCGGCGGGGACCGCCTGGGGCTTGGGGTTTAGGTGCTCGTCCACCGGTGTGCCCACCACCACGACGATGTGCTCGGCCCGAGAGACGATCGAAGGGTCGCTGGTGGCATGCATCCTCGACTCGCCGAGCACGCGCCGGAGCACCTCGGGCGCACCTGGTTCGTCGAAGGGCATCTGGCCCGACCCGACCTTGGCCACCGCGGCGGGGTCGACGTCGTACACGCCCACCAGGAGCCCCCGGTCGGCGAAGGCCATGGCCAGGGGTAGGCCGACGTGCCCGCAGCCTCCGACCACCACTACGTCCAAGTCGAAACCCACTTGCCTCACTGCTCCTAACTACGCCGCTCGGGTAGCCCGGGCGGGCACCTCGCCGGGCGTGAACTTCTTGGTCTTCCTTGGCTCGGTTGGGACGCGGCCACCCAGGCCGTGGGGGGCTGATCGCTCCGCTCTCAGGCCATGGGTGCCGGCTGTTATGGGGAGCCTAGCAGGGCGGCACGGCCCGCCATCTCACCGCCGGCCTGCTCACGCCGCCTGCTCAACGCCAGCTTGCTGGCTCAGCGCTCGGCTCCTCGGTGCTCGCCGCCGGTCCCCCGGCTCCTTCCATCACCGCGAGGTCCTCCTCGA